>JACCQV010001133.1 GCA_013813945.1 Deltaproteobacteria bacterium
CCGCGTGGGCGCTCGGGGAGCCCGGCGAGCGGGACGCGGATCGCTGCGGTCGCCCACAGCCGCGATGCGAACAGTGCGGACCATGGCTTCGACAACGTCACGTCGACGGCGTCGGTCCGCTGCTGCATGCGAACGGCGCCGCCGAGGTCGAGCTTGATGATCTCGCCGTACAGCAGCTCGCCGAGACCCGGGCGGCAGGCGAGCCGCACCTGGAGCGGATGCACCGGCGCCACGTCCGTCGCGATCGTCGAGTCCTCGCCGCGCTTCGACGTGCGGTCGGCGATCAGCACCGCGCGGTCGCGCCGCCGCTCGAGCTCCTTGTCGGTGCTCGGATCCAGCGCCTGCAGCCGCGTCATCGCCGCGTCGCCGCCGACCTTGCCGAGCGCCTCCGCGAGCGCGCGCCGCTCGTCGGGCGTGACGTCGCTCGCATCCCACCGCGTGAGCAGAGCGGCCCGAACATCGTCGAGCTCGTCGCGGCGTTCGGAGTCGGTGCGTCGCGCGCCCTCGCGCAGCTCGACGACCGGTTCACCGGGTTCGCCACGCCGCTCGGCGTCGCTGCGTCGGTCGCCCTCGCGGAGCTCGACCTTGTTACCGGTCGCAGCCAGCTTGCCGAGCGCGACGATCGAAGCGCGCCGCACGCGAGTCGCCGGATCGAGGATTTTTGCGAGCAGGACGCTCTTTGCCGGCGCATCACCCGCACGCGCGAGCAAGCCGATCACCGAGATCAAGCGCGCCGCTGCGCCCTCGTCGAGCGGTGAGGCTTCGAGGCGCGCGACGATCGCGGTCCGGGCCGCATCGCGCAGACCCGCCAGTGCCGGCGCGGCCTTCGTGACCGTTGGTTCGTCCCCGCCGACGATCAGCTCGACGAGCGCGCCCGCGTCACGCGCGCCCGGCGTGAAGCTCGGCTTGCCGAGCTCCTTCGCCAGATCGAACGATGCTTCTCGGGGGAGCCGCGCCACGTGCCGAGCCTACCGCGTCCGGCCTACTCGGGGCGTCGCTCGACCCACGCCATCGGGCTATCGATGATGCAGCGCCCGACGTCGCCGCTCTTGCTGACGACGCGCATGCTCGCCTGCATGGCAGTCGCGGTGACCTTGTCCGCGGCAAACGCGAGCCTCGTGTACGCCGTCTGGTCATGATGGCGGAACCGGACCTCGAGCGCGCACGGCCCGACCTCGAACACATCCTCGGCGCCCCACGCGGCGGTCCCATCGGCATCGAGCTGATCGATTGCAAGGTCGTCGCCGAACGGCTCGACCAGGAATGCGATGCGCAGGGTCGCCTCGTCGCAGCTCACGCCCTCGGTGTCGCTATCCCAGGCCTGCTCGGCCGGAACCACGAGCTCGTAGACACCGGGCGTCATGCACGCCGCGTGCTTCCCGGCCGGTGGCCCCTGATCGCGGAATCCCGACAGCGCCGCCCCCTCGCGGTCACCCGAGATCCGCAGCGTCCCGGTGACCATGTTCGTCTTGGGATCGAGCGTCGCCTGTGCGAGCACCTCGCCGCGCGGCGTGGTCGCCGTGAGGCTGAGCTTGCACGCCGCGGGATCGGGATCGAGCTTGACCTTCTCGACCGTCATCGCGTTCGGCTTCGTCATCGTCGCAGTCTGGCCACTGCTATCCACCTTGAACCGGAACCACAGCTTCTGGCCCACGCCCGCCTCGAACCGGAGCCGGTAGTGCCCGGCGAGGTCGCAGCCTGAATGCTCGGTCTTGTCCGCCTTTGCCGTGCAGCCGGCGAGCAGGAGCACGAGGAGGAGGCAGCGCATGGTCGTCCGGACGGGCGTGGCTGGGACAGAGTCGCATCAGCCGGCGAGGCTGACGCCCCACCGGATCAGCAGGACGAGCATCAGCCCGACCATGCCGAGCGCGACGAGAAACCCGACGGACAGCATGACGATCCCGATGCCCGACGGCACCGGAGCGTTTGCGATGCTCGCCGCGAGCTCCGCGACCTTGTCCTCGTCGTACTGCACGCCCGCGCCGCTCAGGATCGCTGCACTCGCGGCGGCGAGGCCGGCGCGGTCGAGGTGGTGGTCGGTCAGCAGCAGCGCCTTCGCGCGCTCGATGTGGGTCGACGCCTCGAACTTGCACTTCGTACAGCGCGTCAGCGCGCCGATCTTCATCGCACCACAGGAGGTGCAGACCGAAGCGGTCATGCGCTAGCGGCGGCTCTTCTTGCGCGCGGCCTTCTCGGCCTTGCGCTTGTCTTTGGACTTCTGCTTGTCGCTCGCGCGAACCTGACCGACGACGCCCTTGCTGCCCGGCGGCGTGTAGCCCTTCGGGAGACCCGGAACGTTGCCAGTCGGGATGCCCGGCATGTTCGGCATGTTCGGCATGCCGCCTTCGAGCAGACCCGGCGGCATGCCACCACCCGCGCTCATCAGCGCGTTGATGTCCATCCCCGCCAGCTTCTTCATCTGCGAGAACTGCTTGAAGCCCGGGATCTTTCCCATCAGGCCCGTCGATGCGCCGAGCTGCACCATCATCTGGCGCATCTGGGCGAACTTCTGGAGCAGCTCTTTGACCTCGACCTCGGTGCGGCCCGAGCCCTTGGAGACGCGTTTGACGCGACCCGGATCGAAGTCCGCGCGGCGGCGCTTCGCCTGGCGGCCGCTCGTCGCCATGAACTCTTCCCACGTCGTCGCGACGAACACCTGCGGGTTGAGCCGCTCCTCGGTGGTCATCGACGAGATCATCGCTTCGATCTTCGTGAGCTCGCGATCGTCGAGGTTGACGCCCTCGGGCAGTCCGCCGCCGAAGAACGGCAGCTTCTCGAACAGATCCTTCAGCGATCCCATCTTCTGGATCAGCTTGATCTGCTCGAGGAAGTCCTGCATGTCGAACTTGCCCTTGAGCATGCGAAGGGCGTCTTCTTCCGCCTTCTCTGCATCAACGACCTGCTCGAAATCTTTGACGAGCCCGACGATGTCGCCCATCCCGAGGATGCGCGACGCGAGACCCTCGGGCCGGAACTCCTCGAGCTTGTCGAGGCCCTCGCCCATGCCGAGGAACTTGATCGGCTTGCCCGTGAACTCCTTGACCGACAGCGCAGCGCCACCGCGGGCGTCGCCGTCGAGCTTGGTCATGATGATGCCGTCGAGGTTCAACCGCTGGTTGAACGTCTTGGCGACATTGACCGCGTCCTGACCGGTCATCGCGTCGAGCACGAGGAAGATGTTGGCGGGCATGACCGCCTTGTCGATGTCCTCGAGCTCCTGCATCAGGGGCTCGTCGATCGCGAGTCGACCGGCGGTATCGTAGATGACGATATCGCAGCCCTCCTGGATCGCCTTCTGGCTGCCCTCGCGGCAGATCGTGACGGGATCCTTGCCCTCCATCGACCACACCGGCATGCCGAGCTGGCGACCGAGCGTCTTCAGCTGCTCGACGGCGGCGGGACGATAGATATCGGCCGCAACGAGCATCGGCTTCTTCGCGTGGGTCTTCTCGAGCCAGCGTGCGAGCTTGCCGACAGACGTCGTCTTGCCGGAGCCCTGGAGGCCGCAGACCATGATCCCGGTCGGGCCCTTCTTCGCCCATTTGAACTCGGTATCCACCGGGCCCATCATCTTGGTCAGCTCGTCCTGACAGATGGCGATGAACGCCTGCTCGGGCGTGATCTTGACGGTGCCGTAGTCCTTGCTCTTGGCCTTGAGCTCGACTTCCTTGCCGCGGGCGGCTTCACGCACACGTTCGAGGAAGCGCTTGACGACGCTGAACTCGACGTCGCCTTCCAGCAGCGACAGGCGAACGTCCCGGAGGGCGTCCTCGATGACGTCGTCCGACAGCTCGGCGACGCCGGTCAGCCGCTGGCGAGCGGCCTTGAATCCCTTGGCGAGGGTCTCCAGCACGAGGGGTCCTATAGCACGCTACACCGAGGGCTCGCACAGGATCAGGTAGTCGAAACGGGCATCTAACCCCAGAGTTCGGCTGTGTTGATCCGGCGTTGGCGTAAGCGTAGGCGTCGGC
>JACCQV010001134.1 GCA_013813945.1 Deltaproteobacteria bacterium
GCGCGTTGATCACCTCGAGGATTCGCCGCGCCTGGGTCTCGTCATCGGTCTCGAGCCCCTTGAGCAGCGCAGTCAGTACCTTGGTCTTGCGGGCCGCAAGCACGGGCTGCACGGCCTTGGTCACGTCGAGGCGCAGCTCGCCTGTCACACCCGAGAACCCGGCCGATGAGACGGCGACACTCTGGACCGCCGCCGTCGGCTTCTCGATCGACTTCATGAACATGGAACATCCCGACAGGGCGATACTCAAACCGATGATGGCGAAGCGCATGGCAGGGGCTTCAGCAAGTCCGGGGCCGCGTGCAACTCCGCGATCCCGCATGCCCCTGCGTGAACAGCGCTTCTCGCCTGTGACGGTCGCGGGCCTCACGTCGGCGAATCGAACCTGGTTCGCGCTCGTGACGTCGATCATGGTGCTCGCGAGCTGTGGCCCGGACGCAACCGAGCGCGGGCGCAACCTGGCACCGCCCTCGTCGTCGCCGACGCTGGCACCGACACCGGACGTCGCCCCCGGCGTTGCCGCGATCGGTGACACGTCCCAGCTGTCGCCGATGCTGCGACGCGCCTTCGACCCGGCCGCGGACTTCACGCCGATGCGCGATCCCGGACCCGACGACTGGCTGGCGCAGCACCCCGAGTCGCCCCAGACGTTCGCCGACTTTCTCGCCGCGGACACCCGGGTTCCTGGGCCACAGCGGCGCGTGATCTATCTGCTTCCGATCGGCGAGTTCCCGCGCGACGCCCCGCCGCTCGCCTCGCTATCGACGATCGTCCACGCGTTCTTCACGCTCGAGGTGCGTGTGCTACCCGCGGTGAAGCTCGCGGACGTCACCGCGAAGCGTCGGATCCATCCAGCAACGAAGAAGTCACAGGTGCTCGCGCCGGACGTGCTGCGCTGGCTGACGAGGCGGCTGCCCGAGGATGCCTTCGGCTTGATGGCGGTCACGATGGAGGATCTCTATCCGCAGGAGTCGTGGAACTTCGTGTTCGGGATGGCGTCGTTGCGCGAGCGGGTCGGCGTGCAGAGCTTCGCGCGGCAGGATCCTGCGTTCTTCGGAGATCCGCGGGGTGATGGTTGGCAGCGGCTGATGCTACGGCGCGCCACGTGGACCCTCGTCCACGAGATCTCCCACATGTTCGGGCTCTCGCACTGCGTGCACTGGGAGTGCGTGGTTGCTGGGTCCAATCACCAGGCAGAGTCGGATGGAAGGCCGCTGCACCCGTGCCCGGTATGCCTGCGCAAGCTGCACTCCTCGATCGAGTTCGATCCAGCGGAGCGCGAGCTGCGGCTCGCGGCTGTTCTCGAACAGCTCGAGATCAAGGACGAGGCCGAGTGGTCGAAGCGACGCGCCGCGTGGATCCGCGACGGGACTCGCTAGTCACGCAGTGCGCGCGCGGTCCGCGATCATCCGCACGCCGATCGGGATGATGTCGCCGCTCGCGATCCGCTGCTGCTCGAGCAACTGCACCGACTTCGCAACCTTCGCGCCCCGCGCGTCTGCTGGTAACCCCGCAGCGATGTAGCGATGAAGGTACTCGCCGCGTCGCAGCTCGCGGATGACGAAGCGCGACGACACCGCATGCCGCATCTCCGCGCCGGTGTGCAGCGGAGCGTCCCCGTGCGCCGCGCGCCATCGGGTGAGCGGGTCCTCGAGAGGGGAGCCATCGACGCGCTCGGCCGGATAGAGCTCGGTCGCCACCAGCAGGTTCTGGATGTCGTAGTACCAGCGCAGGGTCTCCGAGTCGGGTGCCTCGACGTCGAAGTCATCGATGATCAGGCGCCCGGTCGGGGTCAGGAGCTTGGTGACGCGAGCGATCGCCTTGTCGAGCGGAAGGATATGGTGCAGCGATCCGGTGAACACGATTGCATCGAACGGCTTCGCCTCGAAGCTCAAGAAATCGTGCTCGATGAACGTGACTCCGGGGGCCTGCCTGGCGCGGGAGAGCTCGACATCGATCGCGGTGACCTCGAACCCGACCGCAGCGAGCCGCCGAGAGACCTCGCCGGAACCGCAGCCGACGTCGAGGACGCGGGGCCGGTCGCGCAGTGCGTCTGCGACGAACGATGCGGCTTCGTCATGCCGCAGGTCCTCCGGCGTCCCACACATCCCGAATTTTTTATAACAATGGAGATCGCGGTGCAACAGCAGAGCGAGAGTGTGTGAGGGACGCGCTAGACGTTGGAGCCGCTCGCTTCCGCTCGGTCCCCGCGCGCTAGCCTGCACGCGTGCAGGCCGCGGACGTCATCTCCCGACCGACCTTGCCCCTCGATGGCCGGCGCCGCGTCGTGGCGCTCGCAGTCCGGCCGGAGATCGATGGTGGACGCTATCCCGTGAAGCGCGTGATTGGAGACGTGCTCGCGGTCGAGGCCGACGTGGTGACCGACGGCCATGACGTGATGGCCGGGGTCCTCCAGTACCGCCACGACAGCGAGCGGGAGTGGACCGAGGTCGCGCTGGAACCCGCGGGCAACGACGCGTGGCGCGCGAGCTTCCCGCTCTCGCGGCTGGGGCGCTATCGCTACACGGTCCTGGCCTGGGTCGACGCCTTCGCGAGCTGGCGACGCGGGCTGCAGCGCAAGTTCGAAGCAGGGGCGGACGTCGGAGTGGAGCTGATCGAGGGCGCACTCCTGGTCGACGCGGCTGTCGTACGTGGAGCGCCGCTCGCTGACGTGGCCAGCTATCTGCGCGGCGAGGCCGAGATCGCCGACCGCGTTGCACGCGCTCTCGGACCCGAGCTGGGCGCCGAGCTGGCGAAGTTCCCGGATCGATCACTCGCAACCGGGTATGAGCGCCAGCTGGAGGTCGTCGTCGAGCGCGGCCTCGCACGGTGCTCCGCGTGGTACGAGCTGTTCCCTCGCTCCACAAGCGTGGCGGGAGTCCACGGGACGTTCGCCGACGCCGAGCGCCGCCTCGACTACGTGGCCGAGCTCGGGTTCGATGTGGTGTACCTGCCGCCGATCCATCCCATAGGCACCGCCTTCCGCAAGGGGCCGGACAACTCGCCGACCGCCGGTCCCGACGATCCGGGCAGTCCGTGGGCGATCGGCGGCCCCGCAGGTGGGCACACGAGCGTGCATCCCGATCTCGGCACGCTCGCTGACTTCGATCGCTTCGTGCGTGCGGCACGCGAGCGCAAGCTCGAGGTCGCGCTCGACATCGCGTTTCAGGCGTCGCCGGATCACCCGTGGGTGGCCGAGCACCCGACGTGGTTCAAGGCGCGTCCCGACGGCACGATCCAGTACGCAGAGAATCCACCGAAGAAGTACCAGGACGTCTATCCGTTCGACTTCGAGAGTACGGACTGGCAGGCGCTGTGGGCCGCGCTACGCGACGTGTTCGTGTTCTGGGCAGAGCGCGGCGTGCGGGTGTTCCGCGTCGACAATCCGCACACGAAACCGATCCCGTTCTGGGAGTGGTGCCTGCGCGAGGTGCAGACGCGGTTCCCGGACGCGATCTTCCTCAGTGAGGCGTTCACGCGTCCCAAGCTGATGTACGCGCTCGCCAAGGTCGGCTTCTCGCAGTCGTACACGTACTTCACCTGGCGCACGACGAAGCCGGATCTGACGCGCTACCTGGAGGAGATCACGCGTGGCGAGGTGGCGGAGCTCTTTCGCCCGAACTTCTGGCCTACGACGCCTGACATCTTCCCGGAGCACCTCGTCAACGGCGGCCGCGGTGCGTTCGAGTCGCGGCTCGTGCTCGCCGCGACCCTGACGAGCAACTACGGCGTGTACGGGCCCTCGTACGAGCTGATGGAGCACGCGCAGAGGGAGGGAGTCGAGGAGCTCGCTCGAAACGAGAAGTATCAGCTGCGAACGTGGGACCTCGAGCGGCCGGATAGCCTGCGTCACGTGATGGCGCGGCTCAACAAGATCCGACGGGAGCATCCCGCGCTGCAGGACAATCGGTCGCTGCACTTTCACACCACGGACAACGATCTGTTGATCGCGTACAGCAAGCGCACCGGGGATGACGCGGTGCTGTGCGTCGTCAACCTCGATCCGAAACACATCCACCGCGGCTGGCTCGATCTCGACCTCGAGGTGCTCGGGTTGCCGGATGACACCGGCTATCAGGTTCACGACCTCCTCGGTGACGCACGGTTCACCTGGCGCGGCCGGCGGAACTTCGTCGAGCTCGATCCCGATGTACTGTCCGCGCACGTGTTTGCGCTGCGCCGCTTCGTCCGGACCGAGAACCAGTTCGAGTACTTCCTATGATCGAATCAAGCGCGAGCCAGCTGTCCGATGATCCTCTCTGGTTCAAGGACGCGGTGATCTACGAGATCCACATCCGCGCGTTCAACGACTCGAATGGTGATGGGATCGGTGACATCAACGGGCTGATCGAGAAGCTCGATTACCTGCTCGACCTCGGCGTCACGGCGATCTGGCTACTGCCGTTCTATCCGTCGCCGCTTCGCGACGGTGGATACGATATCGCCGACTACACCAACGTTCACGATCACTACGGAACTCGCCATGACGTGGCGCGCCTGCTTCGCGAAGCGCACCGCCGCGGCATTCGCGTGATTACCGAGCTGGTGCTGAACCATACGTCGTCCGAGCATCCATGGTTTCAGCGCGCTCGGCGTGCCGCAGCCGGAAGCCCGGAGCGCGACTTCTACGTGTGGAGCGACACGCCGGCGAAATACGAGGACACCCGGATCATCTTCAAGGACTACGAGACCTCGAACTGGGCATGGGATCCGGTCGCGAAGGCGTACTTCTGGCACCGGTTCTACGCGCATCAGCCCGATCTGAACTTCGACAACCCCGCGGTTCACCAGGCGCTGTTCGACGTGATCGACTTCTGGCTCGAGATGGGCGTCGACGGCGTGCGGCTCGATGCCGTGCCGTACCTCTACGAGCGGGAAGGGACGAGCTGCGAGAACCTCGACGAGACTCACGGCTACCTCAAGAAGCTGCGCGCGCACATCGACAGCAAGTTCAAGAACCGGATGCTCCTCGCCGAGGCCAATCAGTGGCCGGCCGACGCCGCCGCGTACTTCGGGCAGGGCGACGAGTGCCACATGAACTTCCACTTCCCGCTGATGCCGCGGATGTTCATGTCGATCGAGCTCGAGGACTCGTTCCCGATCGTCAACATTCTCAAGCGCACGCCGGTGATCCCCGAGAGCTGCCAGTGGGCGACGTTCCTGCGCAACCACGATGAGCTGACGCTCGAGATGGTGACCGACGAGGATCGCGACACGATGTACCGCGCCTACGCATCGGAGCGTGCTGCGCGGATCAACCTCGGCATTCGCCGGCGACTCGCCCCGCTGCTCACCGTGCGCCGCAAGGTCGAGCTGATGAACGCGCTGCTGCTCTCGCTGCCGGGGACGCCGGTTCTCTACTACGGCGACGAGATCGGGATGGGCGACAACATCTACCTCGGCGATCGTGACGGCGTTCGCACCCCGATGCAGTGGAGCTCCGATCGCAACGGCGGCTTCTCGCGTGCAAACCCGCAGAAGCTCTACCTGCCCACGATCATCGACCCCGAGTATCACTACGAGGCGATCAACGTCGAAGCACAGCAGAGCAACCCATCATCGCTGCTGTGGTGGATGAAGCGGATCATCGCCAAGCGCAAGGAGCACCGGCTGTTCGGTCGCGGCTCGATCGAGTTCCAGACCGGTGACAATCCGCGCGTCCTCGCGTTCGTGCGCGAGCTCGATGGTGAGGCGGTCCTCGTCGTCGCGAACCTGTCGCGCTACGTGCAGTGCGCTCGGCTCAACCTCGAGCGGTTCAAGGCGATGGTGCCGACGGAGCTGTTCGGTCGGATGCGGTTTCCCGAGATCTCGGAGACCCCGTACTTCATCTCGCTCGGGCCGTATGACTTCTACTGGCTCGCGCTCGAGCGTTTGCAGGTTGCCACGGAGGTCGCCACGGAGCGGCCGACGCTCCACGCACGCGGATCATGGCAGCAGATCCTCGAGCCCGCGCAGAGGACGACGCTCGCGAAGATCCTGATGGCGTTCGTGGCGCAGCGACGGTGGTTTCGTGGCAAGGCGCGCAACCGCAAGCAGGTCGCGATCAAGGATGTGTTGCGCTTCGAGGGAGATGGCCGGTTCGCGATCGTGCTCATGCACATCGACTACGATCACGGCGCCTCCGAGACCTACGTCGTGCCGATTGCGTTCGCGGAGGACGCCGACCCGAGCGAGACCATGCGGACGCCGTCCCTCGTGATCGCCAATATCGAGATCACGGGCGCTGCGGGACGCGGCGAGGTGCCGGTCACCGGCATCATCTACGACGCGTTGTGTGCCGAAGGTTTCAACATCACGCTGCTGCGTGCGATGACGGACGGCACCGGTGCCAAGGGCACGCGTGGTGAGCTTGCGGGTGATGCCTTCGCGGCACTCCATGAAGTGCCGCCGGAGACCAGCCTCGTGCCGCGCGCGACCGCGGCGGACCAGAGCAACAGCGGTATCGTCTACGGCGACAAGCTGATGCTGAAGCTGTTCCGCGCGATCGAGGAGGGGCCGAACGCCGAGCTCGAGATCGGGCGGTTCTTGACGATGCGCGAACCGCCGTTTCGCGGCGTGCCACGGCTCGCCGGAGCGCTCGAGTATCGCCAGCCCGGGCACGAGCCGAGCACGCTCGGTACGCTGTTCGAGTTCGTGCCGAACCAGGGCGATGCCTGGCAGATGACGATGGACTCGATCGACCGGTTCTTCGACCGGGTGCTCGCCGACGAGACCCGCCCGGAGACACCGCCGATCATGCCGGGTACGCTCGTCGAGCGCGCGCGTAACCCTCCGTCCCCGCAGATCGCGGACTGGCTCGGGGCCTACCACGACCGCGCAAGGCTGCTCGGCGCGCGCACGGCGGAGCTCCACCTCGTGCTCGCGTCAGACAGCAGCGATCCGCTGTTCATGCCCGAGCCGTACGACATCATGCACCAGCAGTCGATCTATGGCTCGGTCAGTGCGCAGGTCGCCAGGACCTTTGACCTGCTGCGGTCGCGGATGCGCGTGCTGAGCCCCGAGCAGCGCGCGCTCGTAGAACGATTGGTGACGCGCGAACAGGAGATCGACGCCGCGATTGCACGGATCACGAAGCGGCGGATCGACGTGGATCGCATCCGGGTCCATGGCGACTATCACCTCGGTCAGGTGCTATGGACCGGGGAGGACTTCCTGATCATCGACTTCGAAGGCGAGCCCGGGCGGCCGCTCAACCAGCGGCGGTTCAAGCGCACTCCCCTACGCGACGTCGCCGGCATGCTGCGCTCGCTGCACTATGCGAGTGCCGCGGCGTTGCGCGACGGCCGCAACCGCGCAGGTGATGTCGCCAAGCTCGAACCGTGGTCTATGGCGTGGTCGGACTGGGTCTCGGCAGCGTTCCTCGGCGGCTATCTCGAACGTGCCCGTGGCACGCGTCTCGTGCCCACCGGCCCGGGAGACCTCGCACTGCTGCTCGAGTTCTTCGTGCTCGAGAAGTGCATCTACGAGATCGCGTACGAGCTCAACAATCGACCCGACTGGCTCGAGATCCCGCTGCACGGCCTCATCGGTCTATTGCCCGTGCGCGCATGAAGAAGGCACACGCATTCGGTGAGCTCGATGGGCACTTGATGCGCGAGGGGACGCACCCCAAGCTGTACGAGAAGCTCGGTGCACACCCCGATGCGACCGGCACGCAGTTCGCGGTGTGGGCGCCGCACGCAAAGGAAGTCAGCGTCATCGGCGACTGGAACCAGTGGACCCCGGGCTCCGATCCGCTGCTGCCGATCGGGCAGACGGGCGTCTGGCAGGGCAGGGTCGAGAACGTCGGGCGGGGCGCGCTGTACAAGCTGCACATCCGCTCCCACAAAGCTGACTACGAGGTCGCGAAGGCCGATCCGTTCGCGCTGCGCCACGAGATCGCACCTGGCACCGCGTCGGTGATCTGGACGATCGATGACTACACCTGGGGCGATGCCGCATGGATGGCCTCGCGCCAGGCAGCGAGCGCGCGCACCGCGCCGATCGCGATCTACGAGGTCCACCTCGGTTCGTGGATGCGGGTTCCCGAGGAAGACAATCGCTCGCTGACCTACCGCGAGATCGCGCCCAGGCTCATCGAGCACGTGACCCGGCAGGGGTTCACGCACGTCGAGTTGATGCCGCTGACCGAGCATCCATTCTTCGGCTCGTGGGGCTACGAGACCACCGGGTACTTCGCAGCCACGTCTCGCTATGGCACGCCAGAAGATCTGATGGCGCTGATCGATGCCCTGCACCAGGCGGGCCTCGCGGTGATCCTCGACTGGGTGCCCGCGCACTTTCCGACCGACGAGCATGGCCTGGTCTACTTCGACGGTACGCCGCTGTACGAGCACCCCGATCGCCGCCTCGGGTTCCACCCCGAATGGAACACGTCGATCTTTGACTTCGGGCGGCCCGAGGTCTCGAGCTTCCTCCTGTCGAGTGCGCTGTTCTGGCTCGAGCGGTTTCACATCGACGGACTGCGCGTCGACGGTGTCGCTTCGATGCTGTATCGCGACTATGGCCGCAAGCAAGGCGACTGGATCCCGAACAAGCACGGCGGCAATCAATATCTCGAGGCCGTCGAGCTCCTGCAGCGCCTGACCGACGCGATCCGGCGCGAGCAGCCCGCGGCGATCACGATCGCGGAAGAATCAACCGCGTGGCCTCGTGTCACCCACCCCGTTGGCGAGCGCGGCCTCGGGTTCGACTACAAGTGGGACATGGGCTGGATGCACGACA
>JACCQV010000926.1 GCA_013813945.1 Deltaproteobacteria bacterium
GATCTAGCCAGTCTGTTCCGGCCCGAAAACGCCAAGGGCCCCCGGTGGGGACCCTTGAACTGAGTAGTTTAAGGCGCTTAGGACGCGCGCCGGAAATCGACCTAATGGCCTCGGGCCCCAACTGCGAGCCCTTTAGCCACCCAAGAACGGGTTAGATCAGAACGTCACGCGGAAGCCGAGCTGCACGGCGCGCGGTGCCTGCTGGGCAGGACCGATCGTCGCGTTGTTCGTGCCCGTGTTGGTGAAGTTCTTGTTCTTCACGGGCGACGCGTTGACTTCCTGACCCGAGACCTCATCGAGGGTCTTGAGGTGGTTCAGGTCGTTCATGTCGCCGCCGATGATCGGGTTGACGAAGCCCTGCGTGTAGTTCTCGTCCTGGTTGATCTCGTCCTGCGTGTTGAACAGGTTGAACACGTTGACGAACGCCTCGACCATCGTCGTCTTGTTGACGCGATAGCCGTAGGCAACGCGAACGTCGGCCTGCGAGGTCACCGGCGAGCGCTCGGCCGCGCCGCGCGCGAGGATGTACGTCTCGCCCTGGCCGTAGCCCGGGTGCTGCGAGGCACCGAGCACGTTGTGCGCGACGCCCGACTGCGCGCGAAGGCTGCCACCGACGACCAGCTGGCCCGTCTTCTTCAGATCAAACGCGTAGAAGCCGTCGAGCTTGATGTTGTGCGGGCGATCGAGGCCGAGCGGACCGTAGCGGTTCGCCATCAGATCCGGGAGATCGTAGAGCGACGTCAGGTTGGGATCCTGCTGGCCGGTCTCGGTCGAGAACAGACCGGGGTAGTTACCCTTGCTCTGCGAGTACGTGTACGACGCGATCAGGAGCGACGCCTTCGTCGGGCGCTGCGTCGCGGTGAGCTGGAGCGCGTCGTAGCGACGGACCGGCTTCTCGAGCTTGCCGACGTAGCGCAGGCTGTCCGCGCGGCCCTGGTAGACGGCCGCGAGGCCCTGCTCCACCGGATCGTCCGACATCGAGAGGCGCTGCGCCTCGATCTCGAGCTTGTCCGCCTCGGCGTCGAAGTTCTGGCCCGGGTTCGTGATCAGGTACGTGTTGCCGCCGTCGACCGAGATGTCCTCGATGACGACCGGCAGCGAGCGGTGCACGAAGTTCGCGCCGACCTTGAAGTCGTCCATGAACTCGTACTCGGCGCCGAAGATGATCTCGTCCGTCCGCTGACCCTCTAGGTTCGGCGAGACGTACTCGAAGCCACCACCGAGCAGCGTGGCAGCGCCGACGTCGCTGCACATGTCGAGCGTGCTGACGATCTGCTCGCCGCTGCCCGACGCGTGGTCGACATCGCAGTTCGCGTCGTAGGTGCCGGCGGTCGGCAGCCGGCGGTTCTGGTTGAGGTTCCGGAAGCTCGTGATCTCGCCACCGAACGCGCGGACGTTGATGTCCATCGGAACGTTCTCGTAGAACCGGCCGTAGTGGCCGAACAGCTTCGACTTACCTTCCTTGGTCGGGTCGTAGATGAAGCCGATGCGCGGCGCGATCATGTTGTCGAGCCGGAACGCTTCCTCGGGAACGACCTCGCCCTCGGGCGAGATCTGACCCTGGAGCGCCTCGGCGGCGAACGCGACCTGCTGCTCCCAGCGAACGCCGACGTTGATCGTCAGGTTCGGCTGGATCTGCCAGCTATCCTGGAGGAACGCGCCGAGGTTGCGGTTGTTGGTGTCCGCGTGGGGGCCAGCGACATCGCGCGAACAGATCGCGAGGTCGTTCGCGCACAGCGACTGACCGGGCATGAGCGCGACCGACGACGGATCCATCTGCTCGGCCGGCGACAGGTTACGATCTCGCTTGAAGGTCTCGCGCAGCTGCCAGCGACCCGGGGCACCCGCGGCCGTGTCAGCGGCCCGCCGGTAGCGAGCACCACCGGTGTAGCTGTTGACCGCGTCGTAGCCGGCGAACTCGGCGTCGATGCCGGCCTTGAACACGTGGTATCCGGCCGCCTTGACACGCTGGGTGACCGCGACACCGAGCGAGGTGCGATCGTTGGTCCGGTTCTCGAGCAGTGCGAGGCCCTGCGACGTGTATGCGAACACCGGGCAGTTCGTGATCTCCGGATACAGATCGTTCGGGTCGTTGTCGTCGCAGCGGCCGAGGTCGCCGGGCTCGAGGTTCGCAAAGTCGTGGAGCGAGCGATCGTAGTTGTAGAAGATCGTCGGGACGTTCTGGCTCTCGTTGCCCACCGACTCGTAGAGGAAACCGCGGTGATAGCCGACGACGGCGTCGACCTGGGTCTTGCCGTCGTTGAGCTTGCTCGTCCACTTCGCGGACACGTCGTACGCGCCATCGTCGTAGTTGTAGAGCGCCTGCTCCGGGGCTCGCGTGACGCTATAGACGTCCTGCGCGGTACGCGGGTTGCCGAAGGCGGAGACCTGGAACTGGTTGTTCTGGTTGATCGCGCCGTTGATCTTCGCCGTGAAGAAGTAGGTCTTGAAGTCGCGCGGCAGCTCCGAGCGGGTGACCTCCTCCGTCGCCGTGAACCCGGTGTTCGGATCGGGGTCCGGGATCCCGTCCTGGTCCTTGTCGATCTGCGTGTTGATGATGCGCTGGGTGGTCGAGTGCGAGAACGACGGGTTGAACCCGACGTGGAACCACAGCTTGTCCTTGATGATCGGACCGCCAACCTCTGCGCCGACATCGTAGCGATAGTCGAGATCCGTCTGGACGGCGATCGAGCCGCCCTCGCGCTCGATCTTCTTCGCGTCGGAGATCAGCGCGCCGGGCTGGAAATAGCCGAACACCGAGCCGTGGAACTCGTTCGAGCCCTGCTTGGTGACGACGTTGACGATACCGCCAGTCGCACGGCCGAACTCGGCGTTGTATCCGCCGGTGATGACCTCGGTCTCCTGAATGAACTCGTTCGGAAGGTTCGACGCGATGCCGCCGTACGCGGTGTCGGTCGTGTTGATGCCTTCGATGATGTACGTGTTCTCGAGCGAGGTCGCGCCCGCGAACGAGATGCCGTAGTTGTCAACCTGGGCGCCGGCCGCCTGGCCAACGACGCCGCCGAACGTGCGCGCGGTCGGAATGTTCCGTGTGTAATCGTCGGTCAGGGTCAGACCGGTCTTGGTCGAGCCCTGATCGACGATCGGGGCCGAGCCCTTGATCTCGATGACCTCGCCCTTGGGGCGTCCGGCTGTGGCACCGGAGTCAACGGAGATGTTGACGACGGCTTCCTTGCCGATCTGGATCACGACGTTCGCGCGCGAGAACGTCGAGTCGTTGTAGTAGACGGTCAGCACGTAGAGGCCGGGCGGCAGCGACGTGATGAAGTACTGGCCGCCGTCCTCGGTGATGACGACCTGCTCGCCCTGGAGGGACGACGAAGTCGCGACAACGGTGGCGCCGACCGCCGCCTCTCCGGTCGCCTTGTCACGGATCACGCCGCGAAGGCTACCGACGGTGGCGCTGCCCTGCGCGTGGGCTGGGGGGAGCTCGATCAGCGAACCGCCTCCGACGAGGAGGGAAGCGGCCATGAATGACTTGATGATTTTGTTCATGGGTTTGCTCGTCTAGAGACAGACAACCGGGGCGGCCGCTTCCACGACTTTGAAGGTGACCGAACGATCCGCCGCCTGCGTGTACACGTTGGCTGGCGTGAGGACGTCGGAGACGGTCGCGCCGGCCTTGAGCGTGAACTTGTAGGTGCCGGGCGACAGTGGCGACACCGTATCCGCACGCAGCGAGCACGTCGTTGACGTGACCGCGCAACCCGAGATCGTGACCGCACCGAGCGGAATCGGCGTGGTGTTGGTCGTGCTGGTGAGCACCATCTCGGTCGCGGGATCGAGCGATCCGGGCAGCATGCTCTGGTTGAAGCTGATCGAGATCCGCGTGCTCGACGCCGGAGTTGCCTTCGTCGAGGTGCCGTTGTTCGCCGGCGAGATCGAGGTGATCGCGAGCGCAGACGTCGTCCACGTGATCGACTCGGCCGCGGGGTTCGTCCAGACCTTGCCGAACGCGTCCTCGACCGTCGCATTCGCGATGAGGTTGAACGTGTACATCGTGCCCGGCGCGTAGTGACCGGCGAACAGCGCGTTGTTCTCGGACGGCGACGCCACCGACGCGGTGCTCGGCGCGGGGGTGATCGTGTACTCGCCCGGGATGAGTGACGACACATCGATCACGTTGTTGAACGCCAGCTCTGGCTTGCGGAGCGCCGACACGGTGTCGCCGTTGCCGGGGAGGATCGTGTTGAGGTCGAACGGAAGGGTCGTGTAGGTCGCTTGCGTCAGGTCGTCGACGGAGGGCGCACCGAACGTCGTCTCGACGCCGCAGCGGTCCTTGATCTTGCCGCCCTGCTTGAACGCGAACGTGTACTCCTTCTCGGTCTGCACGGGTGCGAGCGGATAGAACAGGTACTCCGAGTCCGTGAGGCCGAGCGCCGTCGACGTGAACGCCTCGGCGCCAGCCGGCATACACGTCTCGCCTGCCGTCGAGCATGCCGTGCCGATCACGCAGTATGTGCCGCTCCCTGTGCCAGCCGCGTTGTCGCAGACGCCGGTATCGACCGGCGTGAAGGTGAACTCGCACTCGTCCATGCCGACACCATCGTCGCACCACGAGGTTGGATCGATCGACGTGTTGAAGTGAACGTAGACGTTGTCGCCGTTTGGCGACAGCACGAACGCGTCGATCTCGTCGCCATCGGCCGGGGTCATATCGATTGGCGTGATCGGCGCGATCTTGAACTCGTACGGGCCGCGCTGGTCCTCGGGGACCTGGTTGCCGGACTTGTCCGTGATGTTGTCGCGCAGTCGGATGCGGCAGGTCTTGTTCGTCGCGATCGCGCGCGGCTCGTCGGGCTTGATCACGAGGGCCGGGCCGAGCGGCCAGGTCACCGCGTTACCCGCGGGCGAGTAGTAGCCGTCGTACGGGACCTCGACGAAGCCGCCCGCCACGCTCTCGCACTCGAGAATCACCGGCTGGGTGTTCGCGATCGTGCCGGAGAACGTGTCGGTGCCCTCGCCGGTGTCCGGATCGAGGATCTCGACGAGCTCCTCGATCTCGGGGTCGAGCAGCTCGTCGAACATGATCCGCACGTACCAGCCATCGGGGTAGGCGCCGGTGACCATGGGCGCCGGAACGCTTGGATCTGCGTCGCAGATCTGGCTCAGGGTGAAATCGGGGAGACCCACCTGCGTCGGTCGCTTCTCATCGCCCGGGCGGCAGTACGTCGCCGTCTCGTAGAGCTGCGCGGCGGCATCGGTCAGAACGAGAACGGCCAAAACATCTGGCGGACCTTCGGGACGAAGACCGGTGTTCTGCGTGGGGTCATCACAGGCCCCCAGCATCAACACTCCTGCCGCTGCGCCGAGGGCGTACTGGACGTAGCCCTTCGAGCGTCCGAGCATGGGATCAAACATGATTTGTAGCCTCCCTAATTAGGACATTGCTTATGTCGCAGCAGGGGTCGCACGCCCTCCAACGACCCGAAAGTCATCACCCATCCCTGCGACAAAGGCAAGTCGCGGTGATCTTCCTGACGGAGGCACCACGGTGAACCGTGACATCTATCGCAACGACAAAAGGCCAGCCGTCCTCGTGAGGACGACTGGCCATCGGTACAGGGAGGATTCGTGAAGCTGACTACGACGCGGTGGGCCGCTTACCGCTGCCGTTACCGGTGATCGCCGTCGGGCCGGTGCCCTGTGCGGTCGGGGGACCGACGGGCGCGCGATGCGACTTCTTGTCGTCCGGCATCGACGCCGTGATCGCGGCTGCGACCGGCTCGCCTGGCGGCTCGACGACGTCGATCCCGATCCGGCGCACGCTGAAGTGCGAGAGGACCTTCGCCTCGATCGTGTTGTAGAGCTCGGGGTGCTCGGTGAGGAACGTCTTGGCGTTCTCACGGCCCTGCCCGATCCGCTCGCCGTTGAACGAGAACCACGCGCCGCTCTTGTCGATGATGTTCGCCTCGGAGGCGAGATCGACGAGATCTCCTTCGCGCGAGATCCCCTGTCCATAGAGGATGTCGAACTCGACCTCCTTGAACGGCGGAGCCATCTTGTTCTTCACGACCTTCACGCGCGTCCGG
>JACCQV010001156.1 GCA_013813945.1 Deltaproteobacteria bacterium
CTCCAGACCCGTACATGGTTGGGCTCGACGAGGACCGGATCCGCGGCGACTACTTGCGGCGTGGCTTCCTCGCGGTCGACGTGCGGTCGCGCGTCGAGCGCAAGGGCCAGGAGACCACGGTCATCTACACGATCGACGAGGGCATCCGTGCCCGCACGAAGGTCGAGATCAACGGGCTGCCGGCCGACTCTGCGATCCCGGTCGAGAAGGTTCGGGAGAAGCTGCCGCTCGCTGATGGCGCGCCCTTCGACTACGAGGTCTACGACCTGGCAAAGGAGCCGCTCAAGGGCGTGGTCGAGGACGCCGGCTACGCCTACGTCAAGCTCGATTCGAGGATCGTCGCGGATCGCGCAAACCACACCGCGATTGTTCAGCTCGACTACACGCCCGGACCAAAGTCGCAGTTCGGCCCGATCGAGGTGACCGGCGTCGAAGGCGATCTGCGCGATGCGGTCGAGAACCGGCTGCAGTTCGAGCCTGGTCAGCCGTACTCGGCGGCGGCGATCACATCCACGCAACGCGCTCTCTACGGTCTCAACCGGTTCTCGACCGTGATCGTGCGGCCGGAGAAGACCGACGACGCGAATCCCGTGGTCGGCGTCACGGTCACCGTCGACCAAGGATCGCGCCACGAGATCAAGCTCGGTGGTGGATTCGGTGTCGACCCCGCGAGCTACGAGGTGCGCGGCCGCGCCGGCTACTCGATCCAGGGTTGGCCGTTCTCGCTCGATACCTTCAGCGTCGATCTGCGGCCTGCCTATGCGTTGCTTCGCGACGGCAGCGCGTACGAGCCCCGGCTCCGCGCGCTCGCCAAGCTCGAGCGCCAGGACATCCTGTGGACGTACTCGAAGGGCGAGATCGAGGGCGGCTACAACTACGTCGCGTACGAGGCGTACACGAGCTACGGGCCGCGCGCGGGCGTCGGATTCTCGACGCCTCTGGTCGGCGAGAAGCTGTCGCTGCGGGTTGGCTGGGGCATCCAGCGCCACGACTTCCGCAACGTGCACCCCCTGATCGACGAAGCGCTGCAGATGCAGATCGGCATCGATGACACGGAGCGCGTCGCCGCGTACTCCCAGGCGCTGGTGCTCGACCTCCGCGATCACCCGATCGAGACCACGCGCGGCCTCTACGGCGAGCTGCGTGTGGCCGAGGCCACGAAGTTCGCCGGCAGCGCGTACGAATACCTGCAGGTCGTGCCCGAGCTTCGCGGCTACGTGCCCGTCGGAGGAACCGTCCTCGCGGCGCGGGTCCGGACCGGTGGAACCCTCGGCGAGCTCGCGCCGACGGAGCGGTTCTTCTCGGGCGGTGCGTCGAAGCAGCGCGGCTTCTCGGAGCGCAAGCTCGCGCCGAGCGCGATCGGCATGGTCGACGATAGCCTCCGCTCGATTCCGTACGGCGGCGGCGCGGTGATCGAGACCGGTGTCGAGGCGCGCATCCCGATCACCACGGTGAAGGAGATGCCGCTCGGTGGCGTCGTGTTCCTCGACGGTGCCGACGTCACCGAGTCGACCGACCAGCTCGATCCGACCAACCTGCACTGGGCGGCTGGTCTCGGACTTCGACTGCTGACCCTCGTCGGTCCCGTTCGCCTGGACGTTGGCTACCGGCTCAACCGCCGAGGGCCGATGGAACCGGAGCCGAACTCCAAGTTCGCCTTTCATCTCAGCGTCGGTGAGGCATTCTGATGTCACGCGCACGTACATGGGGCAAGCGCATCCTGCTCGGGTTCGGCGCGTTCATCGTCGTGGCGGTCGCCGCGATCCTCATCACGATTCACACCGACTACGGGCGCGAGCTGATCCGCGAGCAGGTCGAGGCGAAGTTGAACGACACGTTCGTCGGCGGCGCGAGCATCGCGTCGGTCGAGGGCAGCCCATTTGGCGATCTCACGCTCTCGGGTATCGTCCTCAACGGCCCCGACGGGAAGCCTGCGATCAAGGTCGGTACCCTCACGCTCAAGCTCGGCCTGTTGCCCCTGATGTCCAAGCAGATCCGGCTCAGCGGCCTGATCGCCGAGGACGTCGACGTCGATCTTCGGCGGGGGCCCGATGGTCAGCTCCAGGTCACTCGCATGGTCGAGCTCGGCCCCAAGTCGGGTTTCAGCGTCGACATCCCGGAGATCATCGTTCGCCGCGGCCACGTCGCCTTCGACACGGGCACGAAGGAAGGCGTGATCAACCTCGACAAGCTGACGATTTTCGGCGCCTTGCACATGCCCAACGGCAAGCCGCTCGAGGCCAATGCCTCGCTCCGCGGATCATGGCGCGAGCGCTCCGTACCGGTCGGCGTCGACGCCGTGGTCAGCTCGTGGGAGGGCGTCACGAACATCCCGTCGGTGACCGCGCTGATCGGAGGCGTGACGGTCGCGGGCTCCGCGATCCGCATCGTCCCGGGCACGCCGGATGCCGCGCCAGTGATCGACGGCACCGTCGTCATCAATGCACCGGCCGCAGCGGTGAAGCACCTGATGCCCGACATCACGCTGCCCACGGACATCGCCGTCGCGATCACCGCGTATTCGGAGCAGCCGTGGACGCAGCTCTCGATGATCGGCCAGGTCGGCGAGACGCCGGTGCGCGCGATGCTCAGTGCGGACCTCGCGAAGCGTCGCGTCATGGGCGTGGTG
>JACCQV010001157.1 GCA_013813945.1 Deltaproteobacteria bacterium
GTCCAGACCCGGAGCTGGGTCGGTGAGCCATCGGCGTGCAGCATGATCGGCGCGAGCAGGGTCCAGCTGGCGAGATCGCTCGCCTGCGTGACGATCGGAACGCCGTCGGGGCGGACCCAGATCGCGCCGCCGAGATCGAACCGGGATGCGGCGCTCGCGGTCGTCGTCGGCAGGAACGCTCGGTACGTGCCCGGCTGCCCGCCGCTCGTCGCGTCCGCTGCACAGATCGCATCGGCCGCGGCGATTCCGCTCGAGGGTGGCCAGTCCTGCGTCGACACGAACGCGACTCTCCCGCTGACACGTGGGGCGGACACCGGCGTCGCGTGATCGATCCCGAAGCAATAGAGCCGGCCATTGCTCACGACGATCCCCGAGGCCCACCGGGTGCCCGCGCTGCCCGTGAGGCCGCCGACGGAGCAGCCACTGGCGGTCGAGTGCGTGCCGTCGGCCGCGGTCGCCGTCTGGGTGAACCCGTGTTGGATATCGACACCGAGCTCGGTGAACCGCCCTGGAAAGATCACCTGGCCCGAGATCATGCTCGCGACGGTATCGGCGAACGGCCTGCCATCGGTGCGGAGCCAGCCGCGTGCACTGCCGAGCCGGTCGCGCGCATGTTCTCCGGGGCCGGACATCCACGCCCGATACGTGCCGGGCAGCCCGGCGTCCATGGCCCGCGTGGCACACACGGCATCTGCACTTGCCGGTCCAGCGGTGCACACCGCGCCGGCCTCGGCGGTCGAGGTCACGAACATCAGGTTGGTCTGCGCCGCATCAGGAGCGGCGTCCACGGCGGCGTCGACCGTCGTCCCATCGCGCTCGGTGAAGCCCATGCGCCCGCAGCCTGCGAGCGCAACGGAGACCGCGAGGACCTGCGTCCGCATCTCCCCCATGATACCGCGCGTGGCGCGCTACTCGTAGGAGATGGTGATCGCGTCTGCCGCATCACCGCGCGCGACGACAACGCGGTGCGTTCCCGGGGCGGGGATCCAGGTCTCGGCAGGCTCCCCGTTGATCGTCCAGCGGAGATCCGGGGCCACGACGTTCGCCGCGAGTGGGGGTCGCTGCGCGGTCGCGGGTCGGTGCGGCTCGAGCAGGAAGCGCGCGCCGTCGATCGGGTACGTGATCCGTACCGGGCCGGGTGGCAGGGGCAGGTCGCACGTCGGCGTGGCGGTCCGGCCGGAGAACTGTGCCCACCCGCGGATCGGCTTCGGATAGACGATCGCTGGCACACCGCACACCTGCTGATGCCAGTCGCAGGTCTCGTCGGGCACGTGCCCGGTGATGAACAGCTCGTGCTTGCTGTGATCGCAGTGCGGGCCTGGCCGCTTACCCGAGACCGGGCAGATCGCGGCGGACGTGACGGCGTCGGGTCGCGGCGGGGCCGTCGGATCGCCGAACCGCGCCGCGATCGCCGTGTAGGCGGCGCGCACCAGCGGCGTCGCACCTTCCGTCGACATCACGCGGTGGGTCGGCGTCCCGTCGAAGTTTCCTGCCCACACGCCAACCGTGTACTCGCGCGTCACGCCGATCGCCCACAGATCCGTGTACGCCTTGGTCGTGCCGGTCTTGAGCGCGACCGGGAACGGCAGATGGAGCGGGACTCGATCACCGAACATCGGCTTGCGCGCATCGGGATCGCTGAGGATGTCGAACATCAGGTAGGAGACCTCCTCGGAGAACACCCGCGGGCGAAGCACGGTGGGCTCGCTCCAGATCTCGCCGGTCGCAGAGCGCGCGACCTCGATCGTGCGTGGCGTGATCGGACGTCCACCGCGGCCAAAGGTCGTGAAGGCAGCCGTGAGATCGAGCAAGCGAGTCTCGGCGTGCCCGATCGCGAGGCCCCAGTCGTAGTCGGCGTCCGGGCGGTCGAGAGTCGTGAGCCCGGCGGTGCGGAGCTTGCGCAAGACCGTCTCGACGCCGACACGCTGGAGCGTGTGAACCGCAGAGAGGTTGAACGAACCGGCGAGCGCCTCGCGATACCGAGCGAACCCGTGGCTCTTGACGTCCTTCGTGTAGAACTGGTGCGCATCTTCGGGGAGCACGACGTCGTGGGCGATCGTCGCCGGCGTGTCCCCCATCTCGATCGCGGCACCGTAGACGAACGGCTTGAGGGTCGAGCCGGGACGCAGGCGAGCCGTGACGCCGTTGAACGCTCCGTTGCGCGCCGCGTCGGTGTAGTCCTTCGAGCCGACGAGCGCGAGGATTGCACCGTCGGAGTTTCGCAGGACGACGATCGCCGATTGCGTCACGTTGCGCGACGACAGCCGATCGAGGTGAGTCGTGAGCGCGACCTCGATGTGCCGCTGGAGGTTCCAGTCGAGCGTCGTCCGGATCGTCGCGCCCTGCTGGAACGCCGGAGGCAGCCGCTCCTTGACCAGCTCGACGAAGTGAGGTGCCCGGAACTGCGGCCGGTGACTTTCGAGATCGATCGGAATCCGCTCGGCGAGAGCGCGTGCATCAGCCGACAGGTGGCCGCGCTTCTCCATCAGGCCGAGGATGTGACTGCGCCGCTTCGCGACGCGCGACCAGGTCGCAAACGGATCATAGAACGTCGGCCCGCGCGGGATCACGGCGAGCATCGCGGCCTCGCCCACCGACAGCTCGGCGGCGGACTTCCCGAAGTACACGCGCGCAGCCTGCTCCGCGCCCCATGCTCCGTTGCCGTAGTACACGCGGTTGAAGTACTGCTCGAGGATCTCGCGCTTCGAGAGCGAGCGCTCGAGCCGACCGGCGAGGATCATCTGGCGGATCTTGCCGGCGACGCTGCGCGACGGATTCGCGGTCAGCCGCACGAGCTGCATCGTGATCGTCGAGCCGCCAAACTCGAGATCGCCGCCCCGCAGGTTCAGCCACGCCGCCCGTGCGAGTGCGGACCAGTCGACACCCGCGTGGTCGTAGAATTCATGGTCCTCAGATGCGAGCGTTGCGTGAATGAGGTGCGGCGAGATCTGATCGGCGGAGATCCAGCGCTCACGCAGACCGGCGCTCGTGGCTTCCTGGCGCAGCAGCACCCCGTTGGCGTCGGCGACCACGAGTGATGTGGCGGACGCCTTGTCGAGCAGGTGGGAGGGGAAGTCCGCTGCTCGAACGGCGATCCACCACGAGATCGCCACGAGCGCCCACAGCGCGCCGATCGCGCCGAGCACGCGAAGCGGCCAGCGCATCCGGGCGGCGAACCTACGCAGCCGAGCGCGCACTACTTTGCCTTGACCTCGATCGTGGTGAGCGCGGTCTGTGCGCGAACCGCCGGCTCGTACATCAGCTCGGCGACCGTGGGCGGCCGCGTGAACGTCCCGACCGCGATCGCGCGCATCGTGAACTCGTGGACGTACTGTCCAGCGGACGCGTACTCCGAGGCGAAGTCGACGCGATCGTCGTGCATCTCGCGATAGGTGCCCCACTCCTGCGTCTGCTTGATGCCAGCGGTTCCCACCGTTGCGAACCGCGAGTTCAGCGCCTCGAACCCGGCGGGCAGCGCGTCCGAGACCATGAGGTGATGCGAGTCGTCCGTGAGCTGCGAGGTGAGGCGAACCACGACGACGTCCCCGACCTTGAACGTCGTCTTCGGCTTGCCAGCCTCGTCGAGGTATTCGCGCTCGAGCACGATTCCCGCGGCGACGTCCTTGAGTGACTCGGGGGTGCGCCGGTACCGCACCTCGACGTTGTAGTGAACCTCGCCCTTCGGCGTGATCCCCAGCTCCCCCGCGGTGAACGGCACGCTCACGACGCGCATCCGCTGCTTGCCGCCGAGCGTCGCCGACAGTAGCTGCTTGCCAGCGAGCTCGATCGCCACAGAAGGTGGCGTGCCCGCAGCCGTCCGCGCGTAGCTGGTCAGCGCGACGAGCGAGTACAGATTCTCCTGTGTGTCGAGGTAGGCCGCCGAGCGGCGGTTCTTCATCACCGCGCGAACGAGGGGCTTGATCGCGGCGTTCTTCGGATCGAGCTCGACCAGGGCCGAGAGCACGGCGGAGCTCGTGCGCAGCGAGCTCGACATGTAGCCGCGCATGCCCTTCTCCTCGGGCTCCTCGATCAGGGTGTCGGCCTTGCCGGCCGCACCTGCCATCGCTCCGAGCTCGGCGACCAGCTTGGCCACCGCGGGATCCTTGGCACCGACCCCCGCGGCGAGGGCGCGCGCGAGGAACGCCTTGCCATACACCGGCAGCTTCGTGTTCGCGATCATCGTCGTTGCGGCCTGCGTGTCCTTGTCCCCAAGAACGGCGCGCACGTAGAGCGCGAAGGCCTGGGAGCCGAGATTTCCCGCCTCGTTGTAGTAGGGCCGCGACTGGTCGGGGTTCTTGCCGTCGTTGCGGAGGTACTCGAGACCGTCGGCGATTCGCGCCGCATCGACCGCATAGCCGCCCTGCTTCGCGAGGTGGAGTCCCCACAGCGCATACGCCGTGTAGTAGGCCTCGGGCTCGCCGCCCGGCCACAGCGAGAACCCGCCGTACGCGGTCTGGTGGCGACCGATCTTCGCGATGCCTGCCTTCACGAAGCCCTCGAGCTTGGGACCGGAGAGGCCCGCGACGTTGAGCGACTCGGCGAGGTCACGGACCGCGAGCATCGGAATCACCTTCGACGTCGTCTGCTCGAGACAGCCGTACGGATATCCGATCAGGTCGCGCAAGCCATCCTCGAGCCCGGCGAGCCCATCGGGATCGAGCGACACGACGAGCTCCGCGGAGCCGGGGATCGCGTTTGCTGGCAACGTCAGCGGGATCCTGGTCGCGTCCTTCACGGCGCCGTGC
>JACCQV010001181.1 GCA_013813945.1 Deltaproteobacteria bacterium
GCGCGTTCGAGACCCGGCGCGTGCTCGCGCGCTCGGGCAAGCAGGTCGATCGGGGCGAGTGGCAGATGAACACGTTCGACGTCAACGCGTACTACGAGCCCACCGCGAACAACACGGCCCTGCCCGCGGGGATCCTGCAGCCGCCGTTCTTCGGTGCGGATCGCTCGGTGGCTGCGAACCTCGGCGGCATCGGCATGGTGATCGGCCACGAGCTGACGCACGGCTTCGACGATCAGGGCGCGCAGTTCGACAGCGACGGCAATCTGAAGAACTGGTGGTCGCCGGCCGACGCGACGAAGTTCGCGTCCAAGGGGACGTGCGTCGCGGATCAGTACTCGACGTTCGAGGCGATGCCGAAGGGCTTCGTCAATGGACGCCTGACGCTCGGCGAGAACATCGCGGATCTCGGTGGCGTGAAGATGGCGTACAAGGCGTACCGGTCGCTGCGCAAGGATGCGGCGAAGGTGTACGCGGCCGACGGCTACAGCGAGGACCAGCAGTTCTTCATCGCCGTGGGCCAGGCGTGGTGTAGCCGCGATCGTCCCGCAGAGGTCCAGCGCCGGCTGACGGCTGACGTCCACGCGCCACCGAAGTTTCGTGTGTATGGCTCGCTCCGCAATCTCAAGGAGTTCGCCGAGGCCTTCAACTGTACGCCCGGGACTCCGATGCACCCGGCCCAAACCTGCTCCGTGTGGTGATCATGTCCAGGCTGCTCCTTCTTTGTGTCGTGATCGTCGCCGCGTGCGGCGGTAGCAAGCCCGCAGCGCAGCCGGCACCGGCACCGGCACCGACGCCGACCGCTCCGAGTGAACCCGTGCAGGAGCCATCGCCGGTCGCCAAACCGGATGTGACCAAGCCCGACGCGAGGTTCTCGGCCGAGTGCATGGGCTGGCTGACCAGGGCGCAGGCGATCGTGCCTGCGATCGTCGACGTCAAGGACAAGCGGAGCATCGCCAACACCCTGGAGCCGCTCAACCAGCTCTCGATGTACGCGTACAGCGCCGGCAACATGGCGGGGCTGGCGCGCGAGGTTCACCCCGATGCGAGCGTGCGTGAGGCGGCGACGGCCTGCGAGCGCGAGGTCCAGAAGTTCATCTCCGAGCTGCTCCTCGATCGGCGCGTCTACGACGCCGTCAAGGCGGTCGACATCGCGAAAGCCGATTCGAACACGAAGCGGTTCCACATGATCACGCTGCGCGACTTCCGGCGAGCGGGCGTGGCGCTCGATGACGCGAAGCGGACCCGCATCCAGGCGATCGACGATGCGATGACGCAGCTCGGCCAGGAGCACTCGGCGAACGTCGCCGGGGACACCCGGTACATCGAGGTCAAGGATGTGAAGCGCCTCGCGGGGATGCCGGCCGACTGGATTGCCGCGCACAAGCCGGACGCCACGGGCACGATCAAGATCTCGACCGACTACCCGGACTATCTTCCGTTCAGCACGTACGCGAACGATGACGATCTGCGCAAGCAGCTCTACATCAAGTTCCGGAGCCGCGGCGATGCCACGAACGAGCCTGTCCTGCAGAAGCTGCTCGTGCTCCGCGCCGAGAAGGCGAAGCTCCTCGGCTTCAAGGACTGGGCGGACTACCAGAGCGACGACAAGATGCTGCGCGGCGGCAAGGCTGCGGCCGCGTTCATCGAGCGGGTGACCAAGCTCGCGAAGCCGCGCGCGAAGCGCGATTACAACGAGCTCCTCGGCCAGCTCAAGAAGATCGATCCGAAGGCGACCGCGGTCGGCGACTGGCAGAAGACGTGGCTCGAGGACCAGCTCAAGAAGAGCGTCTACGCTGTCGACTCCGCCGAGGTCCGCCAGTACTTCCCGTACGACAAGGTGCTCGCCGGCCTGCTCGAGATCACGGCGCTGATCTACGACGTGCAGTACGTCCCGGCGAAGAGCGAGAAGACCTGGCATCCAACCGTCAAGGTGTTCGACGTGATGCGGAAGGACACCAAGCTCGGCCGGATCTTCCTCGACATGCACCCGCGCGAGAACAAGTACAAGCACGCGGCGCAGTTCCCGATCGTGTCGGGGGTCGTCGGCGTGCAGCTTCCCGAGGGTGCCCTGGTCTGCAACTTCCCCGAGCCCAAGCTGGGCGAGCCCGCGCTGATGGAGCACGCGGATGTCGTGGTGATGTTCCACGAGTTCGGTCACCTGATGCACCACGTCCTCGGAGGCGAGCAGAAGTGGGTCACCCAGAGC
>JACCQV010000929.1 GCA_013813945.1 Deltaproteobacteria bacterium
GGTCCACTCGACACACAGGGCGTCCTGCAGAATGCGGGACGACGACTGCATCTTGCAACTGCTCGGGGCGAGGCCCCGACAGGTGGACAAGGAGGAATGATGCGCTTGCGGAGGTTCGTCCGGACAACCTCCCGCAGGAGCTTGCCGACGCGACAGTGCGCGAGCGCGAGGCGCTGCTGCCGGGCCCCGTCTCGCAGTGATCACGGCTTGTGTTCGGCGGCCGCGCCGTGGAGGAACGAGCCGGACGTGTTCCAAGCCGGGCAGACGTCCGATAACGAGGGGGCACGCGGATCAGAGAGCATCCGCCAGGGTAGAATGGCCCAATGCGCGGCTCGGCCACGTTGTTGCTGGTCGGTTGCGTGGCCGGGATCGCATTGATCGCGCTTATCGACTACGCCACCGGCGTCGATGTTCGCGTCTTCCCCCTTTACTTCTTCGTGATCGCGGCCGCCGCATGGAAGGGCTCGCGGAACGCCGCGATCGCGATGGCAGTGCTGTCCGCGATGAGCTGGGGCGTCGCGAACATGATGGTTCACGAGCGTGCGATCTCGGAGTACGTCTGGGCAATCAACATCATCGCTCAGCTGAGCGCGTTCGTGCTCGTCGCGGTGCTGATCTCGACGGTCCGGAGACAGCTCACCCTCGAGCAGGACCGGAGTCGAACCGACCCGCTCACCGGGCTTCTCAACACCCGTGGATTCCTGGACCGCGCGGAGTTCCTGTTCGCCATCGCGCGGCGCACTGGATGTGCTGTCACGCTCGCATACATCGATCTCGACAACTTCAAGACGGTTAATGATCAACACGGTCATCAGGCCGGTGACGCCGCGCTTCAGGTCGCCGTGGAGGTCCTCCGCTCGACGCTACGCGAGAGCGACGTCGTCGGACGACTCGGGGGCGACGAGTTCGGCGCGCTACTCTTAGACGCTACGAAAATGGACGCCGAGCAGGTGCTGGAACGGGTGCGCGCCCAACTCGCGGTAGCGATGAATGGACGGGACTGGCCGATCACCGCTTCGGTCGGCGCGATCACGTTCGGGTCCGCGCCTGCCAGCCTCGACCACGCGCTCCGCGCAGCTGACCAGGTGATGTACTCGGTCAAGCGCGCAGGCAAGAATCGGGTCCGCGTCGAGGTAGCGAAGCCCGATTCCGCTGCGGCGACGGTCGTGCCCTGACGCACGTTTAACGGCCGAAGCTCGACAGCCGGAATGGCAAGAGGGATCAGGCCGGGGATCGAATCGGCCTTGATATGCTCCCCCGTGCCTCCGCTCGCGTTCGATATCGGCCAGCTTGTGGCCGGACTGGCCCTTCTCTCATCCTGCCAGCGAAGCCCGATCAGCTCGCCGTGCCGCATACCCGTGCGTAGCGCTACGAGGATCTGAAGTTGCCCCGCTTTGGGAGCAAGGCCACTCCTCCGTGCCGATCACGCGCCGCGAGCGCTACACCTTGCTCGCGGTCCGCAGCGTGTTCGAAGTCCATCGCGGCACACCGCTACTGACCGACGTACGCAGCGTGCTCGCCAAGCTCGAGCAGAGGCCGTTCCAGCCCACGCGCGCTGCCGACGCTTCCACAAAACCGCAGCGATGCTGCCAAACGTCTGGAAGGACACGAGCTCGGCGACGCCTTACCAAGATCGCTAAGGAGAACCCATGAAGCTCACGATCCGCGCCCGCCGCCTCGAGCTCAGCCCCGAGCTTCGCGCCCAGCTGCAACGCCGCCTGGACTTCGCGCTCGGACGTCTGGCCACCGCGATCCGCGCGGTCGACGTCACGATCGTCGATACCAACGGCCCCAGGGGCGGCGAGGACAAGCAGTGTCGGATCCAGGTCCGCGGGCCGGCGATAAACGAGATCGTGATCGAGCACGTCGGTACGGATGTGCTGTCCACGGTCTCGCTCGCGGCCGAGCGAGCCGGTCGTGCTGTCGCGCGTTCGTTGTCGAGACGCCGGGCATTTGCGCCCGCGCTCGCGACCTGATCGAGCGCGCATCCACCCACCCGCTCGATCGTCTCAGACACCGCCAGGAGATCCCTTGGAACTTCTCTACGCCGGCTTCATCGTGTTCATCCTGAGCTTGCTCGCGCTCGACCTCGGCGTGTTCCATCGCACCGCGCACGTCGTACGGGTCAAGGAGGCGCTCGGCTGGTCGGCCGTGTGGATCAGCATCGGCCTACTGTTCACGCTGTTCATCTACTTCGGGTACGAACACCACTGGTTCGGACTCGGCATGGGAGTCGACGCCATGACCATCGCGCCCGCCACCAGCGATGGCGGAGCGATCTACAACGACGGTGGTTCGGCGGCCATCAAGTACCTCACCGGGTTCGTCGTCGAGAAGTCACTCGCCGTCGACAACATCTTCGTGATCGCGATGATCTTCAGCTTCCTCGGCGTGCCCGCGATGTACCAGCATCGCGTGCTGTTCTGGGGCATCGTCGGCGCGTTGATCTTGCGCGGTCTGATGATCGGCATCGGCGCCGTGTTGATCACGAAGTTCAGCTGGATCATCTACGTGTTCGGCGGGTTCCTGATCGTCACCGGGATCAAGATGCTGCTGGCGCCAGCCGGTCCGGCGAGCAACCTCGATAACAACATCCTGGTCCGGGTCACCAGGCGGCTGTTCTCGGTCACCGAGCGCTTCCACGGCGAACGATTTACTGTCCGCGCCGGTTCGTCCGCAAGTCACGCGCCCGCGACGCCCGGGGCGCCGGTGGAAGTTGATCGCGTGGTCGACAGAGCCAAGCGCGGCGCGCTGCTGGTCACTCCGTTGTTCCTCGCCCTGATCCTCGTCGAGTTCACGGATGTGATCTTCGCTGTCGATTCGATCCCGGCGATCTTCGCGATCACCACCGATCCGTTCCTGGTGTTCACGAGCAACGTGTTCGCCATCCTCGGCCTGCGGAGTCTGTACTTCGCGCTCGCGGATATGATCGATCGGTTTCGATACCTCAAAGTATCGCTGTCGGTCGTGCTCATGGTGATCGGCGTCAAGATGATGACGCACACCTACCTGAAGGCGTGGCTCGGCGAGCACTTCAACTTCTACATGCTCGGCGTGATCGTCGTGATCATCGGCGCCGGTGTGATCGCCTCGCTCGTCAGCACCCGTTCCGCGGGTGGGATGAAGCCTCCGACGGCGCCGGAAGTCGCGGAGCCCGTCGCGTGACCTCCCGAAGTCACAAGGTTTCGGGGCCGCAACACTCCCGCGAATGCACGGCACCACCCGACCGTCGGCGTCTGGGTCGTACGAACTGCGGCGTTCACATCGCGCTCGGCTCGCTGATCATGCCCGCGCTCGTCATCGTCTACCTGGCGGCGGGTGCGGTGTTCACGGGTGGGTAGCGCCGACAGCTTGCCTACGGATCGACGAGCACGACGATCTCGGTGACGAAGCTGATCATGGCGTAGTGCTCGTAGTACGCGAGCTCGAGGTGATCGAGGATGCTCGCGGCCAACCGCCGGGTGCAGACGACCTCGCAGCGAATGTTTCCCCCCTCGGCGCTGGTGCTCCCACGAACTCCGCGATGCCCGCGTCCGCGTGCATCCGTGATCGTGTAGCCGGTCACGCCGAGCTCATCGAGGTCACGCACGAGCAGCGACTCGAGAGCCTGCTCGGCGATGATCGTGACCACCACGATGGTCGCGCGCTCCATCACGACAGCCGCCTGGCGAGCTCGAGGTAGAGCGGGATCCCGATCGCGATGTTGAACGGGAACGTGATTCCCAGGGCGGCAGTGAGCGACAGCGTCGGGTTCGCCTCCGGAACCGCGATCCGGATTGCGGCCGGCGCCGCGATGTACGAGGCGCTTGCGGCGAGCGTAGCGAGCATCGCCGTGCCCCCGATCGAGAAGCACAGCAACCTGCCGAGACCCGCCCCGATCACGGCCGCGAACAGCGGCATCGCGATCGCGAACACGACGAGGCGCAGACCATGACGGCGCAGCGACGAGAACCGTTCGCCGCACACGAGGCCCATGTCGAGCAAGAACAGCGCCAGCAAGCCTTTGAAGCCGCCGAAGAACAACGGTGCGATCGGGGCGATGCCGTCGGCCCCGTACGCCCAGCCGATCGCGAGGCCCCCGACGAGCAGCGCCAGGCTCTTCCCGCACAGGATCTCCCGGGCCAGCGCACCGAAGCCTGACCTCGATCCCGCCGACACGCCCCGCCGGGCCAACGCGACCCCGATGAAGATCGCCGGCGCCTCCAGCAACACCACGAACAACGAGAATGACGATTCGAAGGTGACGCC
>JACCQV010001199.1 GCA_013813945.1 Deltaproteobacteria bacterium
GAGGGTACGGGGCGATTCGGCAAGGACGAACGCCGGTTCCTGGTGATGGCGCGGGGTTCTGCACTCGAGTGCGCTGCGGTCCTGGACGCCATGCAAGCCATCGGCATCGATGATCGACGAATCCCCGCCGGCCACACGTTGCTGGTCCGCATCGTCTCGATGCTGCCGAAGATGATCGCATGAGCCGCCTACGCCGACGCCTACGCTTACGCCAACGCCGGATCAACACAGCCGAACTCTGGGGTTAGAGCGGCGCATCGATCGATCCGCCTGCGGAGTCGGGTAGGCCGATGGGCGCATCGATCGATCCGCTCGCGTCACCGACTCCGGCGTCACCGACTCCGGCGTCACCGACTCCGGCGTCACCGACTCCGGCATCGGGCGTTCCAGGCGCCGAGGCTCCGATCGTGGACGTTCCACGCGGCACGACGGGGTAGTCACCGTCATCGCCTCCGGACCAGCATGCCGCCACGAACCAGATCAGCGCAGTGCAGATGCGGTACATGACCAAACTCTAGCCACCGCGGTCAAGTCGGCAGTCCGCCCCACGATGGCCTCACTCATGACATGCGCGCGCATGTGCGCGATCGCTACATCGCACGTCAGTCGAGGCGCACGCGGAACGAAACCGTACGGATCATTCCCGGCAACAGGACGGACGGCGTGAGGACCGCTCCCTCGGTGACGCCCGGCGGTACCGCGAGCCACGCGGTGAACAGCTCGTCGATGGGGCCGCTCGGAGAACGAACGGGTACCCACATCGAGACGCTGACCATGCCGCCCTCCGTGGCTTCCTGATCATCGACGAACAGCTCGATGACGTCGCCTTCCGCGCGGCGAGCGATGCCGCTGGCCAGCAGGATGTTGAGGGGGCGGCTCAGTCGCGTCAGCAACACGCCAGGGGCACGACGTCTCGTGTCGGCAGTCGAAGTCGCGCCTATGCCTCGACTCCGATCGTACTCGGTGCGCGCGGCCGGATCTGACAGCACGGTGTACGCGGCGAGGAGCTTCTGAAAGATGTGCGTCGTGTCGGGCCCGGCGCGATCGGGATGCCACTTGAGGGCGAGCTGGCGCCAGATCCGCCGGAGCTCTGCATCATCGGCATGTGCGTCGATACCGAGCCACCCGTAGTAGTCGTCGTCGCGGTCGCTGCTCACCCTTTGGAGCGTACCTGATGGTAGAGCTGGGCGATGAAGCTCGTTGTCTTCGCGGTGCTGGTCGCGATCGGATGCAATTCGAAGAGCGAACCATCCGCTGGTGGCGCGCCGCCCGCAGCTCGTCCCACGGTCACCGATCCGCTGGGGTTCTGCGAGCGAGCTCGCATGGTGCTGATGGGTCGGCGCAAGTGCTTCCCCGAAGACACCTCGATCAACATGGCCTTCGAATCGATCATCGATCTCGTCAAGGCCCCTCCTGCGGAGCCGGAGGCGCGTCGCCGAGTCGGCGTGACGTGTGCCGTCATGCTCCAGGGCATGATGCGAGCGGAGGCGCCGAAGAACTGTCCCCTCGATGTCAGCGAGGAGGAGCGCGGCGAGCTCACGGCGTTCCTGACCGCCTGGTATGGCGAGCGCACCGCGCCACCGAAGACCGGTAACGCGGACCTCGACGCCATGCTCGTCAAGCTCGCAGGTCAGCGAGATGCCGCGTGCGCATGCAAGGACCTCACGTGCGCGCGTGCGGCGGGCGCCGCGGTCGATGCCACGCTGCCCTCGGATGTGCCGCCCTCTGCACGCGACGCGGCCGCGAAGATGGTGGACGAGGTCGCGCGTTGCAAGCAGCAGCTCGTGAACGCGCCGCCTCGCTGAGAGAAGCTGGAAGTCGCCCGTGCCGTGATCGCGGCGCGCTCCCGACACGCGGTCTCGAAAATTGGCGAGACTTGGCCCATGGCCAGGCTTGCGCACATCCTCGAGACCATCGGCCACACGCCGGTCGTCAAGATCACGCGACTCGCACCCGCTCACGTCAACCTGTACGTGAAGATCGAAGCGTTCAACCCGATGAGCTCGGTCAAGGACCGGCTCGCGCTCGGGGTCATCGAGGACGCAGAACGTAGCGGTGCGCTTCAGCCCGGGCAGACCGTGATCGAGGCGACCAGCGGCAACACCGGGATTGGGCTGGCGATGGTGTGCGCACAGAAGGGATACCCGCTCGTCGTCGTGATGGGCGAGAACTTCAGCGTCGAGCGACGGCGGATGATGCGGTTCCTCGGCGCGAAGGTCGTGCTCACTCCGGCAGCGCTGCGAGGCACGGGCATGCTCGGCAAGGTCAACGAGCTCGCGAAGGCGCACGGCTGGTTCATGCCGCGGCAGTTCGAGAACGAAGCGAACGCAGACATGCACTCGCGCACCACAGCGGTCGAGATCCTAGAGGACTTCGCCGGTGAACGACTCGACTACTGGGTCACCGGCTACGGCACCGGCGGCACCCTGAAGGGCGTCTCACGCGTGCTCAAGGAGAGGCGCCCGGAGACCAAGATCATCCTGTGCGAGCCCGACAACTCGCAGGTGCTGGCGAGCGGCATCCCGCAAGCGCGAACGCCTGACGGAGCTCCGCTCGGCAGTCATCCGATGTCGCGACCGCATCCGGTGCAGGGGATCGGGCCAGACTTCATTCCCAAGCTGACCGATGATGCAGTTGCGGCGCAGTTCGTCGATCGCCTCGTCCCGGTGAACGGTGGCGACGCAATGCGCTGGTCGCGCGAGCTTGCGCGGCAGGAAGGCATCTTCTGCGGCATCTCGAGCGGCGCGGCCTTCGCGGCGGCCATCGAGGTCTGCAAGGACGCTCCGGCGGGCTCGACGATCCTCGTGATGCTTCCCGACACCGGAGAGCGGTACCTGAGCACACCGCTGTTCGCGGAGATCGGCGCCGAGATGACGGCCGAGGAGGTCGCAATCGCCACGTCGACGCCGAATTTTCGGTTCGATGTTGCGCCGCCACCCGCTCCGCCATCGCCCACCGTCCAACCCACGCCGGAGGACGTGGCGTTCGTCCAGGAGACGATCGCCGATGCCAGTCAGCCCGTGGTCATCTTCGCGCTCGAGTGGTGTGAGTTCTGCTGGGCGGTCCGCCGGATGTTCGCGCGCCACGGCATCCCTTACCGCGCCATCGATCTCGACTCCGTGCAGTATCAACCTGGCAATCGCGGCGGTCGGGTGCGTGCGGCGCTGACCGCGCAGACGTCGCTGATGACGATCCCGCAGGTCTTCGTCGGCGGCCAGCTCATCGGAGGTGCGACCGAGACCTTCGACGCCTATCGATCCGGGACGCTGCAGGAGCTGCTTGCCAGCAGCCACGTCGAGTACGACAGGACGCTCAAGGTCGATCCATATTCGTTTCTCCCGACCTGGTTGCACCCGAGGTAGGGGCTGTCACGTCCACTCGGGGATGTCCGGGACGACGATCGCCTCGACGTCGAGGTCGAAGCCGAAGTGCGCCGCGAGGGTCGCTCGTAGCTGCTTACGATCCGCGAGCTTCGTCGTCTCCGCACCCGGTCCGCGAAACCGCGTGACGTCACGGTTGGCGATCGTGATGCGGCCGTCCTCGGTGAATGCGCGGAGCATCAGGCGTCTCGTGAACGGCGAGCTCGGGTGCGTCGCGGTGAAGTGATTCGCCATCTCGAAGTCGACCGGATAGTCGCGGGCCAGCGAGCTGACCCACGCGTTGACGGTCTTGTCCGGCGTGCGGACCTCGAGAACGAGCTCATCGGTGCCGCGCACCAGGCGGAACTGGTTCTCACCCGAATCGACCGGCGTACCGTCGACCGGCACCGGCACGCGCGGCGTGATGCCGCCGAAGCCGGGATCGAGGACAAACGTCCCCTCCGGAAGCGCGACGGTGAGGAACATGTGCGTGCGTGGCGCCGCGGACTTCGCGACGACCAACGTGACGCGCGCGCTGTGGGTCGAGATGGTGAAGCCGATGCGATCGAGGACTGCGGCGAACAGCGTCGCGTGCTCGTAGCAGTAGCCGCCGCGGCGAGCGCGGACCAGCTTGGCCTGGAGGCTGTCGAGGTCGAGGCGCGGCGGTCGCCCGAGCAGGACGTCGAGGTTCTCGAACGGGATGGTCATCACGTGGCGATCGAGCAGACCGGAGACGGTCGCGAGGTCCGGGGCGAGTGGGCCGCGCCACCCGATCCGGTCGAGGTAGGCATCGAGGTCGAGGGTCACGATGAGGAGTATCGTTGCGGTCCATGGCGAAGTCGAAGGCGAAGAAGCCCGCTCGGAGAAAGGCTGTCGCGAACAAGACGAAGCCGCAGACGAAGCCCCCGGCTGCGAAGAAGGCGAGGCAAGCCGCGAAGAAGGCCAAGGCTGGTGCGAAGCAGAAGCGACCTGCCGCGAGGAAGCAGCAGCCTGCTGCGAGGATGAAGCGGCATGCTGCGCAAAAGAAGCGCGCGGCTGCGAAGAAGAAGCAGTCCCCTGCGGGCAAGCTGCGCGCTGCTGCGAACAAGACCCGGCCCCCTGCGAACAAGCAGCGGCCTGCTGCGAACCGACCGCCGCCTCTCACGAAGCAGGCCTCTGCCGAGCGGCCCGCCGGTCCGCGGCCCGCGGCACCCGCACCGGTCGTCGGTCCCGACTGGCGGGCGGCGCTGCGCGCGGAGCTCGCGACCCGCGGCAACGACTTCGCCGCGTACCTGCGATCGCTCGCTGCATCCGGCTGGGAGCACGCCGATACGCCCGAGCTCGCGGGTCTCGAGCACTGGGGCACGATGCTGGCGCGCACGGATCCGATCACGGGCATCGGTGCGCTCGTGCGCGTCGCACAGCACGGGTTCCGGATCGCGGTGGACGCCGGTGGGATCGGCCTCGAGGGCATGGGGTTCCACGCGTCGGAGCCTGTGATGGATGGCGCGCCCGTCGAGACCCAGATCGAGCTCGCGGCGAGGTGGCTCGACGCCCCGGATGCCGCGCACCTCGCGGCGGTCGCCGCAGCGATCGATCCATCGCGTCAGCTCCAGATCTGGGACGACGATCTGCGGCCGAGCGACGATCGAGCCCACTGGTGGTACCTCGACGTGGGCCAGTGCTGCGGTCACGCGATCACGCGGACCGGCGGCGATCCGCGGCAGCCTGGCTACTACGACTGGCCAGCCGAGACATGCGTGGGTCGGGGTCTCGTCGTCGCCGTGCGCGGGTTGCGCACCCAGGGCGCCGATCTCCGCACCATCCTCGCCGACGTGCGCGCGGCGATGATGGCTTGAACCCGCGTTACGGTCCCGAGACGAGGAGAATGCGCGACGTCCACATCCCGGCAGTATGCTATTTGAGCGCACCGCGCTGGGCCCATCGATGACCGGACCTGCGCCTCCTTCACAGCCACCGAACGCCCCTGCGGTGCTGCGCGCGGGCCTCGTGCTGAGCGATCGGGTGACGTTCCCCGAGAACCTGCCGATCACGGCTCGGGTGATCGACATCGCGAACGCGATCGACGCGAACTCCGTGATCATCGTCGCGGGCGAGACGGGCTCGGGCAAGACGACCCAGCTACCGAAGATCTGCCTCGCGATGGGGCGCGCGGCGCATGCGTACATCGGCTGCACGCAGCCCCGTCGGATTGCGGCAACCAGCGTGGCGGCGCGCGTCGCCGACGAGCTCCACACCGAGCTCGGTGACGTGGTCGGCTACAAGGTTCGCTTCAACGACAAGGTCAAGAAGACCTCGTACGTGAAGTTCATGACGGACGGCATCTTGCTCGCCGAGATCCAGGGCGATCCGATGCTGCGCATGTACGACACGATCATCGTCGACGAGGCGCACGAGCGCAGCCTCAACATCGACTTCCTTCTCGGGTTCCTGAAGCAGCTGCTGCCACGCCGACCAGAGCTGCGCGTGATCGTCAGCTCGGCGACTCTCGAGACCGAGCGGTTCTCCAAATTCTTCCGCGACGCACCGGTGATCGAAGTCTCGGGCCGGACCTATCCCGTCGAGGTGCTGTATCGGCCGCCGCGCGAGGACGAGGCTGATCTCGCCGACGCAGTCGCGAACACGGTCAACGAGATCACCGAGCTCGATCCGCGCAATGACGTACTCGTGTTTCTTCCGGGCGAGCGCGAGATCCGCGAAGCGATGGTCGAGCTCGAACAGCGTGCATTGCCGCACACGGAGCTGTTGCCGCTCTACGCCCGGCTGTCGCCGTCCGACCAGCAGCGCGTGTTCCAGACCATGGCGAAGCGGCGCGTCGTGCTCGCGACCAATGTCGCCGAGACCTCGCTGACGATTCCGGGAATCGTCTACGTCGTCGACTCGGGCGTGGCGCGCGTGAACCGCTACAACGTGCGCACCGGCGTCACCCAGCTCCTGGTCGAGCCAGTCTCGAAGGCCAGCGCCGACCAGCGGAAGGGGAGGTGCGGGCGGACCGAGAGTGGCGTGTGCTTCCGGCTCTACGAGGAGCAGGACTACGACGGCCGCCCGGGCCACACCGATCCGGAGATCAAGCGGGTCGGTCTCGCGGCGGTGATCCTGCGCATGAAGGCGCTGCGTCTCGGCGACATCGAGAGCTTTCCGTTCCTCGATCCGCCGCAGAAGCGTTCGATCGATGAAGGCTACCGGGTCCTCGAGGAGCTTGGCGCCCTCGACGACGGCGGACGGCTGACGCAGCTCGGTGAGCAGCTCGGCCGGCTCCCGATCGATCCGCGACTCGGAAGAATGATCCTCGGTGGCCGGGATGAGGGCGCACTGCGCGAGGTGGTCACCATCGCCGCCGCGCTCGGGCTGCAGGATCCGCGCGATCGGCCACACGCTGCCGCAGCGGCGCGTCGTGCTCGCGACGAACGTCGCCGAGACCTCGCTCACCATCCCCGGCATCGTCTACATCGTCGATGCGGGGGTGGCGCGCGTCAATCGCTACAACGTGCGGACCGGCGTCTCGCAGCTGCTGGTCGAGCCGGTGTCGAAGGCGAGCGCCGACCAGCGCAAGGGCCGTTGCGGTCGCACCGAGAGCGGCGTGTGCTTCCGGCTCTACGAGGAGCAGGACTACGCATCGCGACCCGCGCACACCGATCCCGAGATCAAGCGCGTCGGGCTCGCCGGCGTGATCCTGCGGATGAAGTCGCTCGACCTCGGCAACATCGAGAGCTTTCCGTTCCTCGATCCGCCGCAGAAGCGCGCGATCGACGAGGGCTACCGCGTGCTCGAGGAGCTCGGCGCGCTCGGCGACGACGGTCGGCTGACCCCGCTCGGCGAGCAGCTCGGCAAGCTGCCGATCGATCCCCGGCTCGGCCGGATGATCCTCGGGGGGCGCGACGAGGGCGCCCTGCGCGAGGTCGTGATCATCGCCGCCGCGCTCGGGTTGCAGGATCCGCGCGATCGCCCGCACGCCG
>JACCQV010001204.1 GCA_013813945.1 Deltaproteobacteria bacterium
CGCACCGCTCGGCTGGGTCTCGATCGAGACCGTGGGTGCGAGCGCGACGAGCTCGAGCGTGACGGCATTGGAGCCGGCGCGGGGCTGGACCACGGCTTGCCGCGGTTCGTAGCCCTCGAGCCGCGCGACCACCGGATAGACACGGCCGACCTCGAGGTCACGCACGACCAGCGTGCCGTCGGCGGCGGTTCCGGCGTTCTTGCCCTCGACCTCGACGAGCGCGCCGCCGGGAACGGTGCGGATCATGACCTCGGTCTTCTCCGTTCCGAACAGGCGGGGCCACGCGGCGACGAACACGAGCGCGATCGTCGCGACGATCGCGGTGACGAGAATCGCGATCACGCCACGCGGCGCGGATGGTGCCCGCTGCGCGCGACGCTCGACCGGGTGCGATGCTCCCGCGGGTAGCCGGCGCGAGGGTTCCGTGGCGAGCCGACCGGCCGCGTCGATCCGCTCGCTGAAGAACCCGAAGCTCTCGAGCTGCTGCTTCGCTGCTTCGAGATCGAAGGTGCATACCGCCTCGGTCGCGACGCCCGGCAGGACGTTGAAGTAGACGTTCGTCGACGAGCTCGTCATCAGGTAGAGACCCAGACCCGCGCCGCCGACCTTGCGATCGATCTGCTGCTCGTTATGCAGGCACTTGTGGAGATACCGCAGCACGGTCGATCGCTCGAGGGTGCCGAACGCATCGCGCACCGCGATCGCGAACTGCCCACCGTCGCAGGCATATTGCACGACGACCTTCTGGTCGATGCGCAGTGCGATCCGAGTCTTCGTCGGGATGTCCGAATAGATCTGACGACCTTGTTCGTCGACCGGAGCGTCGTACAGCGCGTTCATCAACATCTCGTCGAGGCACTGATCGATCGATTCGCGATACTTGCGGCGCACGCCCATCAGCTCGGCGAAGTCGGAGACCTGCGAGATGCACAGCGACTTCTCCTCGTAGTCGCCGACCAGGAACGAGTGGATCTGCGTGCCCCACGGCACCAGCTTGTCGAGCCCGAAGATGTCGCCGGCGAGCACGCGCGTCGCCATCGCAGACAGCTGCGGCCCATCGAACGTCTCCGCGACCATCATGCCGGCGACGCGATCCGACGCCTGCATGATGTCGACGACGGCCGAGAGGTTGGTCCGCGGGATGACGGCGATCACGCGGGTGTCGCCGGCGAGGCGCGCGACCAGCTCCGGTGCGACGCCCGCCAGCGGACCATCGAGGTGGATCACCAGCAGCGCGGCCTGCAGCATGCCGGAGCCGAGCTCCTCGAGCGTCTTGTGAGCGTCGACCGCACCCCCGGCCGCCTTGAGCGCGACCGAGAGCTGCTTGCCGAACGCCTTGTCCGGCGAGATCGCGATGATTCGTCGCGCGAGCACCCCTGCCGACGATCTTACACGACCGTGCCGTCGTAACGGCTCAGCCACTGCGTCGGGTGAAACTCGGGTATCGGTAGCGGGCCGAGCACGGGCGACCCGTCCTTCCAGAACTCACGGAAGGGCCGCTTTTCGCCCGTCTTGTAGAAGTGCATCAGGTACGCCGTGTCGCACGCTGCGAAGTCGGCGACCCACTGGTCGAGGTCGTGGACGCCGGCGTCGTGGAGGAGCTGAAGGCTGTAGCGGCAGGCCTCGCTCTCGTAGTCGGCGACCTCCTTCAGCGCCGCCTCGCTCCACACGCCACCCGGCTTGCGGAACGCGATCTCGCGCGCCTTCTCACAGACGTTCCACTGCACGGTGTGGCCGAACAGGTGGACGAGGATGAACAGCGAGTCCTCGACGTCGAGATCGAACTCGACCTTGATGATCCGGCCATCGAGGTCACCGGTGAACGGGTTCGGCACGTCGGTGACGCTGACCGGGATCTGCCAGCGATCCTCGATCATCCTCTCGACGCGATGAAACACCGCGCGCAGCCGGTCGGGGTCGGGCGAGCTCATGCCTTCGTAGCGACGACCTGCTGCACGCGCGCCTGCGCCATCTCGTGCAGAGTCCGCATCACGCTGTAGGCCGTCAGCTCGGCGAGCAGCTTGGTGACCTTGGTGTGCTGTTCGTCGTCGAGCGAGCTCTCGACGGCCTTCATGGCGGCGACCAGGTTCTTCTCCTGCGTCGCTAGCTCGGTCGCGTCGATCTGCCCGTCGGCGAGCGAGGTCGCGAAGTGTTCGAGCTGCCCGATGTGCTCTTCGAGATCCGGGGTCGATTCGTCGTTGATCCAGCTGCTGCGTGCCATGTGCGTGCTCCTTTACCGTTCTTCCAAGATCTGCTTGATCGCTGTCAGCCGCTCTTGCAGCTTCTCGCGACCACCGAACTTCGTGAGCTTCTCCATCTTGATCGCGGGCAAGAACTCGATGTCCGTGCACTCGATGATCGCCGCGAGCTCCTGGGCCTCGCGCTCGAGGGTCTGGGTCGACGGCATGAAGCCGGCGAGGGCCCCCGCGAGAGCCTCCTTGGTGATCGTGCGTGACCCCGAGAGCAGCGACGTGCGGAACGCGCGGCCGATGATGCCCTCGATGTCGGCACCCGACAGGTTGCCCTGGTGCGGGATGACGTC
>JACCQV010001206.1 GCA_013813945.1 Deltaproteobacteria bacterium
GTCGCGATCGGCGCCGATCGCACCATCTACGTCGGCAGCCACGACGCTCGCCTCTATGCGATCGCGCCAGATGGCAAGGTTCGCTGGCGGGTCGCCGCCGCCGACAAGATCTCGGCCACCCCCGGGATCTCGACCAATCACACAATCCTCGTCGGAACCGAGGATGAACATCTTTACGCGCTCGCGCCGAATGGCACGCTCCTCTGGTTGCTCCCCCTCGCTGGAGACGTCGATACGACTCCCGCGATCGGGCGCGACGGGACGATCTATGTCGCCGGCGATGATGCGCATCTGCATGCATTTCGCTAAGCAAGGAACAGAATGACTACGTTCGATCGACAGGCACTCATCGAGAGCCTGTCCCGCCTGGTGACACCAGGTATCAAGCTCACTGCACTCGCCGACGAGCTCGGCGCCCGCAAGCACGAGTACGCGGCACTCCGCCAGCTCGTGTTCAACCTCGTCGAGGAAGGGGTCGTACAGATCCTCCCCGGCGGCGCGTTTGCTCTCGCTCCCTCCGGCCGCTCCGGCGATCGCCGTGCGGCCAAGCCCAAGCCGGTCGTCGAGGAATACGATCCGCCCGACGAGCCCAACGTCGCGTCGGCCGAGCCGGCACACCGGAGCCCCAAGGCTCCGCGCCCCACGCCGAAGGGGAAGCGCAACGCTGCCCTGCCGTGGACCGGAAAGCCCGGACGCGGCGACGCGCAGGGGCGCGGCACCGACGGGACTCGCGGAGCTACTCCGTCGCGCGGCGGACTCCCCGCCCGCGGTGATACCGCGAAGCGCGGTGGCCTCCCGGCTCGTGGTGATTCGTCCGCACGCCCCGGCCTCCCGGCGAGCGGAAGCGCTGCCACACGCGGCGGTCTCAACGCACGCGGTAGCGCGGCATCGCGCGGTGGCTCGCCGTCACGCGGTGGCTCGTCACGCGATGGTGGTCCGTCTCACGGCGGATCGTCGTCACGCGATGGTGGTTCGTCACGCGGTGGATCCTCGCGTGACTCGCGCGGTGGTTCGCCGGCGCGGATGGATTCGCGCGGCGGTTCGCCGTCGCGCATCGGTCCGCCGGCGCGCACGCCACCTCCGGCGCCCTCCAAGCCGGTCGCCGAGTACGACCCGGATACTGGTGAGGTCCGCGAGCCGGAGACCACTGCGATCGCGCCGGTCGCGGCGGTCGCTCCGAAGGACGATCGGACGATCGGGCGCATCACCGTGCATCCTGCCGGCTACGGCTTCGTCGCCATTCCGGGCGCAGAGACGGTGTTCGTGCCCGCGAAGTACCGCAATAACTCGCTCGATGGCGACCGCGTCGCCCTCGAGACCTGGCCCGGCATGAAGGGGACCGAGGGTCGCGTCGTCGACGTGATCGCACGCGGCCGCGCCCGGCTCACCGGGATCCTGCGCAAGGTCGGTCGCGCGGTGTATCTCGAGCCAGACGATCCGCGGATCGCGGCGGACTACGGCCGGATCCACCTCGACGATGCACCCATGGGCAAGACCGGGGATGCGATCGTCATCGAGATCACGCGCTACCCCGATGCGGCGCGGCGCGAGATCGCCGGCAAGCTGCTCAAGGTCCTCGGCGATCCCGACGATCCGCGGACCGAGATCGAGAAGATCCTCGCGTGCGCCGTGATTCCACTCGAGTTCCCCGACGAGGCGATGCATCAGGCTGTCCAGACGGCGCAGGAGCTGCAGCCTGGCGACCTCGCGAACCGGATCGATCTCCGCGACCGACGGTTCGCGACGATCGATCCCGAGACCGCGCGCGACTTCGACGATGCGTTGTGCATCGAGGACGGTCCGCACGGCGGGCCGCGGGTGTGGGTTGCCGTCGCTGACGTCTCCCACTACGTGCGGTGGGGCGATGCGCTCGACAAGGAGGCCGCGATCCGCGGCGTCTCCGTGTACCTGCCGGATCGGGTCATCCCGATGCTGCCGCACCAGCTGTCATCGAACATCTGCTCGCTCCTCCCGCTCGTCGATCGGTGCGCGATGGTCGTGCGCCTCGACTACGACAATGACGGCGACCTCCAGGACGTCGGCCACGCCGCGGCGGTGATCCGCAGCAAGGGGCGGCTCGACTATCCCGGTGTTGCCGCTGCACTCGGCGGTGACTTCCGCGGTCGCCGCGAGGAGTACCGACCGTGGTCCGCAGAGCTCGAGCGGCTCAATGCGCTCGCGCGCATCCTGCGCACGAAGCGGCGCGCCCGCGGTGCGCTCGAGCTCGAGATCGCAGAGCCGAAGGTCATCCTCGACGCAGACGATCCGCGCCTCGTGCGCGACGTCGTAAAGTCCAAGGGGGACCCCGCCGTCAAGCAAGCGTACGAGCTCGTCGAGGAGTTCATGATCGCGGCGAACGAAGCGGTCGGTAGCTTCTTCCGCAAGCGATCCGCCACCACGGTGTGGCGCGTCCATGCGCCGCCGAAGCCCGACCGCGTCGCACAGCTCGCCGAGCTCTTGGGTGCGTACGGCATCATCGTCGATGTCGAGGAGGCGCTGGCACCACTCGGAATGAAGAAGGTGCTCGATCAGATCGCCGAGAAGGAAGGCGCAAGTGCGCTGATGTTCCTGGTGCTGCGGACGCTGACGCAGGCCGTCTGGGACACGGTCCCGATCGGTCACTTCGGCCTCGCCTCCGGGGACTACCTGCACTTCACGTCGCCGATCCGACGCTACCCGGATCTGCTCGTCCACCGGCTCCTGAAGTACTACCTGCACCGGGACGGCCAGCCCTCGGGCGACGGCTACACCAAGCCACCACCGCCGGTGGAGCAGCTGACCGAGCTCGCTCTCGCGTCGAGCGGCAACGAGCGGCGCGCGATCGAAGCCGAACGCGAAGCAGTCGCGATGTATCGCTGCTACCTGATGCGCGATCAGGTGGGCGAGGAGTTCGAGGGCACGGTCTCGGGTGTGACGAGCTTCGGCGCGTTCGTCGAGCTCGATTCGCCCTTCGTCGAAGGTCTGATCAAGATCGACTCCCTCGGCGACGAGCCGTGGTCGTACGACGAGGTCCACATGCGGCTCGCGGGGACGCGGACCGGCCGATCGATCGAGCTCGGTGACCGCGTCAAGATCGCGATCAACAACGTCTCGGTCACGCGCCGCCGCATCGACCTGACCCTGATGGCGACGTCGAGCGCCAACAAGACCCGACCGACGCTCGAGCCCTCGGCGAAGGCCCGGATCATCACGAAGAAGAAGGCAGGTGCGGCCGTCGATCGTGCGGTTCGCGGTCACGCCGAGCGCGGCGCTGCACCGAGGCCCGCGTCGACGGACGGCAAGCTCCGCCTCGGGGTCTCGCACCGCGGCATGGGCGGTCGCGATGGCAACGATTCTCCGCGCGGGCGACCCAAGGGCGGCAAGCCGCAGGGCAAGTCGAAAAAGCGTCGCTGATCGAGCTGTCTCGCGCGGCTCAGCGGGATCGGATCACCAGCCTGGTCTAACGGTCGGTTACGTAGCCAGCGCCCGTGTTCTTCCCATGCTCCGTGTCTATTCCAGGGCATGGCCGGGGAGCCTTCGATACGATCGTAAGGTCGAGGTGGGCGCTGTTGTACTACCATCTCGACATGGCGAAGGAGCTCGAACAGGTCCGCTCGCAGGCTCACGACGACACGCATATTCAGTCGCACGCCCCGACGGCGTCCGGCGTCCGCGCGCTCGAGGCGCTCCTCGCGAGCGGTCGACCCACGCCAGCGATGGCCGTGCGGCTGATCGAGATGTACCGCGGAGACCGCGACGCGATGTTCGCGATGCTCCACCGGAGTCTCGGGAACGCGTACGTCCAGGAGGTCGTCCGGGAGATGCGCTCATCCCGCGCGGAGGAGAGCGGTCCCGAGGACGCCACGCAGGCCGAGATGGCGTCACCCGCCGCCAACGCGCAGCAGATCGCTGACGAGACGGAGAGCGGCGAGGAGCTGGAGGGCGTCGAGCGCGGCGCCGCGGACGGCCCCGCCTCGTCGGTCTCGACCCGTGAAGGTCAAAATCGCGACCTCGACCCGGACTTCGATACCCGGCGAGCCCTGCGGACCGCGCAACGCGATAACGCGCGCGCCGGCTACTGCGCCAAGGGTGTGGCCAACGTGCTCGAAGCGCAAGGGTTGCCGGTCACGCGCGGCGACGCGACCAACTGGTGGCGCACGTTGCCGCGGCTCGGCTGGCGGCTGCTCCCCGGGGTGGGCCCAGCCGAGGCTCCGGAGGGCGCCGTGCTTGTGTTCACGAACAACCAGCAGGCCGGGCGTGCGGTCACCCGGCGTCGCGGCGGTCAGCTTTACGGACACGTCGAGATCGTCGGGATGGTCGGCGATAAGCGCGTCTACATCTCCGACGCGGTCCGCAATAACTACGGTGGCACCGTGCCCGATAACTTCCGCGGCGCCTATGTCTATGGCGGGGTGGAGCCCGGCACGAGGGTCGCGGGGACCGGCCGCACGAGCGATCCGGTCGGCTGACCGTTCACTGACTGAAGCAGCGGCGCCGCGATCAGCGGGTGGCGAGCGCCTCGAGCAGCTTGCGCCGCGTGATCGGCTTCGCGACCAGAGCGAGAACGCCGAGATCGCGCGCGCGGCGCCGGTGCTCGGGATTCGCGCGCGACGTGATGATCACGATCGGCGTGGTCTTGAAGCGCTCGTCCTTGCGGAGGTGGACGATCAGATCGAAGCCACCGAGCTCGGGCATCTCGAGGTCGGTGACGATGAGGTCGTAGCGGAGCTGGCGCGTCATCTGGAGCGCACGCGCGCCGTCCTCCGCCACGTCCACGATCCAGCCCTCGCGACCGAGCATGCTGGTCATCGCCTCGCGGATTGCACGCGAGTCGTCGATCACGAGCGCACGCCCGGCGAGCACCATCGGTGCCGAGCCCGCGTCGCTGATCGCCGCATCGGGCGCGTCCGGATACGCGCGGCGGACGAGCTGCGCGGGATCGAGGATCAGCTGGATCTTGCCGGAGCCGCTGATCGTGGCCCCCGCATACAGGGTCAGCGGCGCGAGCAGGGGGCCGAGCGGCTTGATGATGATCTCGCGCGGTCCGATGATCTTGTCGACGGTGCAGACGAGGCTCTTGCCCGCGAATGACACGACGACTCCAGGACGGCGGTCCGCGGCAGAGCTGTGCCCGAGCAGCGCATCGAGGCGCAGCACTGGGAGTTGCTCGTGCCGCACGCTCGCGGTGGTCGCCAACGCATCGACGAGCGTCGTGTCGATCACGTGGACGTTCGGGATCGCGTAGACCTGGCCGCCGACCTTGAACAGCATCGCCTGCGCGAGCGCGGTCGACAGCGGAAGGCGCAGCGAGAACGTCGTGCCGCGGCCCGGCATCGACGAGACCTTGACCTCGCCGCCGAGCCTCGACACCGTTTGCCGCACGAGTCCAATGCCGATGCCTCGACCGGCGAGCTCGTCGGCGTCGTCGCGCACCGACACACCGGAGCCGAGCAGGGCGTCGAGGATCTCGGGATCATTCGCGAGCTCCGCGCGCGCGGCGCTCCACTGTCCTGTCGAGACCAATCGCTCGCGCAGTGCGGCCGTGTCGATCCCGCGACCGTCGTCCGAGACCTCGAGGACGAGGAGATTTCCGTCCTGGCGCGCGCGGATCGTCACCGTGGCCGTGGCTGGCTTGCCCTTGGCGGCGCGCTCCTCCGGAGGCTCGACGCCATGTGCGACCGCGTTGCGCAGGAGCTGCGTGATCGGATCCACGAGCTGTTCGGCGACGGCCTTGTCGAACTCGGTCTCCTCACCGATCGTGCGGAGCTCCACGCGCGCGCCGGTGGCACGCCGCAAGGCGCGCAGCGTGCGGGCGGCGTGCGTCATCAGATCGCGCGCGGGCCCCATGCGGATCCGGGTCAAGCTCTTCTGGAGCTCGCCGATCGTGCGACGAAGCGCCTCGATCTCGTCGAGCAGTGCGGCGGTGGTCTGGCTGAGCAGCGCGGCCTGCCCGGCGAGCTCGCTCTCCGCCTCCCCGAGTGCGGCGCGGCTCGGAACGTCCGGGGTATCGAGCGCGTCGTGGAGGTTCTGCCGCGTGCGTGCAAGATCGCGCGCGAGGGTCCGCAGCAGCTGAACGCGGCGCTCGATCCGCGTGCGGTCGAACAGCAGCTCGCCCGCGCTCGACATCAGCTCGTCGATGCGCTCGGGCTCGACGCGCAACCACGCCTTGGTCTCGGGGACCGGAGCACCGTCGAGCGCCGGCTCGATCACCGGCTCGGGCGGCGGCTCGACGAACGGCGGGGGCAACGACATCGGGCGGCGGTTCGGCCGCGCGATCTGATCGATCCGATCGCGGATCGTGTCTGCCACCGCATCGCCCGTCGGCTCGGTCGCGACATCGAGATATGCACGCAGGGCGTCCGTGACCTCGACGAGGAGGTCCGCGGTCGCGGGCGTCCACGGCGACGGTTCGCGCCCGAACGATGCCAGCGCGCTCTCGAGGCGATGCGAGAGATCGACCATCGTGTTGAGTCCGACCGTGCCCGCCGCCCCCTTGAGGGTGTGCGTCACGCGCATCATCTCGGTCAACGCATCGGGTGTTGGCTTCGCGGAGCCGCCCGCGAGGACGCGCGTCGTGACCGTCTCGAGAGCATCCTTTGCCTCATCCCGGAACAGCTGGCGCAACATCGCCAGCTCGTCGGCATCGAAGTCGAGCTCGCCGTCACTCATGCCTGAGGCTCGGCGGTGCCGACGGTGGTGATCATCTCGAGTGCGCGCCGGACGATCATCCCTGGATCGAGCAGCGTGAGTGGCCGGCCGCCCGCATCGACGATCGCGCCACCGCTCTCGTGGAGCGACGCCACATGATCGACCTGATCGACGCGCAGCGCGCAGACCACGCCCTCGGTCTCGAGGACGAGCGCTCCGTCGCCCTGGCGTGCTGGCGGCCCGGGCGCTTGACCGAGCACGGCCGCGACATCGAGTACGGGCAGGATGGTCCCGTGCAGATTGCACACGCCGCCGAGGGCCGTCGGTGCGGTCGGGACCGCGGTCACGAACCCGAGGCTGACGACCTCGCGCACCCAGCGGAGCTCGACCGCATAGCGCACGCCGCCAATCGTGAACACGATGACGTTGCGCAGCTCCGCCACGCGCGGAGCATACGCCAGGTTCTAGCTAGCTGCTTTGGACTCGAGCACGAGCTCGGGACGCGCCCGGTTCTCGACGACATCGCGGGTGACGACGCACTCCTTGACGCCGGTCAGCGACGGAATCTCGTACATCACGTCGAGCATCACTTCCTCGAGGATCGCGCGCAGGCCGCGGGCGCCCGAGTTGCGGCGCGAGGCCTCCTCGGCGATCGCGGTCAGCGCGTCGGGGCGGAAGTTCAGCTTCACGCCCTCGAGCTCGAAGAGCCGGTGGTACTGCTTCGCGAGCGCGTTGCGCGGCTTCCACAGCACCTCGGTGAGCGCGTCGACGTCGAGCGCGTCGCACGAGACGATCACCGGTAGGCGGCCCATGAACTCGGGGATCATCCCGAACTTGATCAGGTCCTCGGTGCGGGCCTCGCGGCGCAGCGCGTCCTTGTCATCCTCGGCGGTCGAGACCTGCGCACCGAAGCCGAGCCCGCGCTGGCCGGTGCGGCGGCGGACGATGTCCTCGAGCCCGTTGAAGGCACCGCAGCAGATGAACAGGATGTCGGTCGTGTCGATCTGGATGAGCTCTTGCTGCGGGCGGTTGCGCGCGCCGTCGGGCGTGATCGTCGCCGTCTTGCCTTCGAGGATCTTGAGGAGCGCCTGCTGGACGCCCTCGCCGGAGACATCGCGGGTCGGGGAGGGCGAGCCGCCCTTGCGCGCGATCTTGTCGATCTCGTCGATGCAGATGATCCCGCGGGCCGTCTTCTCGACGTCACCGCCGGCGGCGCGGAACAGCGCCTTGACCACGCTCTCGACGTCCTCGCCGACGTAGCCGGCCTCGGTCAGCGTCGTGGCATCGGCGATCGCGAACGGGACATCGAGCTTCTTGGCCAGGGTCTGGGCGAGCAGCGTCTTGCCGGACCCGGTGGGCCCGATCAGCAGGATGTTGCCCTTCTGGAG
>JACCQV010001209.1 GCA_013813945.1 Deltaproteobacteria bacterium
GAGGGTAACTCCCACGTCGAGTGGTTCGAGGGCAACTTCCAGGACTACGAAGCGGATCGCAGGCGCCGGCTCGGCACCGACGCGGACCAGCCGCACCGGATCAAGTACAAGCCGATCACGCGGTAGCCGGTCCAGCTGATCCGCCGAGGTCCACCGCGACCGCCGCGGTGGTGGCGGTACCGCGACGCCGGCACCTCGATCGAGATCGAGACCAGCCCTGACCGCGTGACCTGGACCACCAAGGACAGCCGTCCTTCGCTTCGCCCCCCTTCCGCTGTCAGCGTGCTCCTGCTCGCCGGAACCTACGACCCGGCCGCGTCACCGGGTATCGTGAGGTTTGATCATCTCGCGGTGATCAGCGCCGATTGTCCGTGACTAAGGGCGCGGCGCGGGCGGCTTGTGCGAGTGGCCGTCCGCGTGGGCCGCATGGTGCGGACGCAGACTGACCTCTGCGACGATCGGCCGGTGATCGCTGGCGCGGCGGGCGAGATCGGAATCACAGCGCGACAGCCGCATGAAGTCGACGTCGCCGCGGACGAAGATCGCATCGAGCGCACGCACGGGACCCCACGCGGGAAACGTCAGCGGGCGGCGTTCGATCCCACGGAACCCCGAGGGAGCGAGCAGCTCACCGAGTCCACCGTACACATCGTTGAGGTCACCACCGACCACGACAGGGGTGTCGTGGTGAAGGTGCGCGAACGGATGGCAGTCGAGGAACTTCTGGAGCTGGATCTTGCGCTCGTAGCGCGCCAGGCCGAGGTGCATGTTGTAGACGTGCACGGTGCGATCGACGTTGTCGTGGCGCACGCGCAGCACTGCATGCAGGGCGCTGCGCTTCTTCTTGAACCGGATCGAGAGGTCGATGTTCGAGCTCTCGATCAATGGATAGCGCGACAGGATCGCGTTGCCGTACTGGCCGCCACCGCGCACGTCGACGTTCGGGAACCAGCTGCGGTAGGGCAGGCCGAGCTCCTCGCCGAGCACCTCGACCTGCTGATCGCGCTTGCTACGCGCGACGCCGGCATCGACCTCCTGCAGCATCAAAATGTCGGCGTCGAGCTTGCGGATCACCTCGCAGATCCGCGTCGGTTCGTAGCGGCGATCAACGCCACCGATGCACTTGTGGATGTTGTAGCTGAGGACTCGCAGCTTCACGGCGCGGCCTCACGCAGCTGGGCGATGACCACGGTCTCGTCGTCGGCGAGCGGGTGACCGGCGCGGTGGGCGGCGACTCCGGCCTGCACGACATCGTGGACCACGTGAGGCGTCAGGCGCTGGGCATCGAGGCGGCGCAGCAGATGCTGCAGCCGGCGGTCACCGAAAGGCGTCCCAGCGGGGTCCTGCGCCTCGATCACACCATCGGTATACCAGACCAGCAGATCGCCGGCCTGGATCGAACGCTGGAGAACCCGCGGAGCCGCCGGAACGCCCAGGCCAAGCGGGTTGCCGCGCCCGACGAGCGCATGGAGCTCGACCCCCTTGGGCGTCTTGCGACACAGATAGGGGGCGGTATGACCGCAGGACACGAACCGCACCTCGCTCGCCTCGGCATCGAGGATCGCCGCAAAGCAGGTCATCGCAAGCTCGCCGCCACCGACCCGTCGCACCGCAGTGTCGAGCGCCGCGGTCAGCTCGCGCAGATCCAGGTCACGGCCGCTGCGCCTCACGCAGACGTCGACGGCACCGACCGCAGCCGCGGTGACCATGGCGGACGCGACGCCGTGTCCGGTGACATCGCCGATCGCGACGAGCACGCGGCCCGAGCCGACCGCTCCGAGCGAGTACACGCCCCAGAAATCTCCTGCGCACCGGGTGGCGGGCTGCCACGAGCCCACGACGGTGAACGCGCCGTGCACGTGGGGCCCGGTGCCCGGCAGCAGCTCGGCTTGCACGGTTGCGGCGAGCTCGACTTCGCGGGCCAGGCTCGCGCGCTCGGCGGCGCGCTTGGCCATGCGTGCGTGCAACAGCGCCTCGGCGAGCCGTTCGGAGGTGCGTTCGAGGAACGCGAGCGACCGTCCGCGCAGCGCCCGCGGCGAGGCAGTCAGCATGAGCAGGCCGATGAGCTCGTCCGCGCTGCCCACGGGAACAATGGCGTGCGCGTCGTTGCGCTCGAACAGCGTCGCCAGCATCGCGCGGAGATCCGCGGGGACCGGATCGAGCTCATCCGCGAACACGGCGGTCCGGCGCTCGGCGAGCCAGCCCACGATCAGCGGATCGGGCGCGAGCTCGTCCGCGAGGTTCGCCCCGGTCTCGGTGGTCCAGCCCCAGTCCTCGATCGAGGCGAGCAGTACGCGAGGCCGCACCCCGATCCCGAGCTCGACGATATCGATCGCGAGCTGCGCGATCGCCGGGGCATCCCTCATCGTGCGAGCGCGGCCGACGAGCTGTGCGAGCAGACGCTCGAGTGGGCCCTCGGCCGACCGACCACCTCGGTTGATCAGGCTGACGGTCGCGACCGATGCGCGCACCGCGCCGAGGCACATGCAGAGGGAGATCGTCGTCACCCACCACGGCAGGTTCGGCCCGAGCTGCTCGAGCACGATCCACGACAGCAGGATCGCGGCCGCGACATGCAGAACGAGCAGCGGCGCGCGGAGATCCACGGCGCGCACGCGCAACAGATCCTCGACGACGAGTGCGCGCACGACGAGCAGGCTGCCGATCCCCGACAGCAGCCAGCCCAGCGGGAAGACACCGATGTCGTACGCGAGTCCGACGTCGATCAATCCGGCATACGTGACGAGATTCGCGAGGAGTGCGAGGCGGAGCTGGCGACGCTCGTCGGACGGTCGGCTCGTCAGCGCGACATACCCGAGCGAAGCGAAGCCACCGACCGACAGGATCACGGTGTGAACGAGCGCGAGCCATGCCCACGGTCCCGCGTTCGCGTACCACAGGCCCGCATCGAGCTGGCGCACGCCATCGATCGTGGCCGACGTCGTAGTCCCGACGACGATCCACACGGCAGCAGTCGCGACCCCGATCCATACGAGCCCGCGGTACTTGCGATACTTCCGGATCAGCGTCAGCTGGAACGCGGTGCCGGCGATCGCGGCCATCGGGATGAAGGACGATGCGACCTGGATCAGCACTTCCGCCACCGAACCGTTGATGACCGACGGCGACAGCATCATCGCGACCGCGTACGGCAGGAGGCACAGGCAGTGCGCCAGCAGCCAGCCGCGGAGCGCAGGTGCGCCCCGCATCACCGCCGTGTAAGCGATGACGATCAGCATCGCAGCCGGCGCGAGTGCGAACGGCAACGACAACAGGTGCGCTTCGTAGCTCGCGCTCGACCACAGGTCGTGCATCGACGCTGCGACTGTAACTCGTGTAAGATCAGGATCCGTGGCGGATCAGCGCAATCCCTCCGGCCGTAGGCCGCCGATCTTTCCGCTACCCCCGCCACCTGAGGACGACGCTGCGCCACGGCGCCGCGACCGCCCGCCGACCAAGGAGCCGCTGACGGCAGAGATGCCGCGGCTGCCCGAAGTCCACCTGCACGACGACTCCAGCGAGGTCCGCCTCGACGGTCGCGCGCTCCATCCCAACCAGCGCACGATCTCCGGTGCCCGCGCGATGCCGACCACGCCGCCGGCCATGCCGACGCGGTCGCAGCGGCCCACCGCGCAGGAGAAGGCGATCAGCCGGAATATGGTGGCCCAGCGCCCGCCGTCCGCCATGAACACGCCGATGCCGCCTCCGCGTAGTGCCGGTCAGCGCGAACACACCGCGCAGCACTCGTCGCTGATCGGCGGCCGCTACCAGATCGTCTCCCGCATCGGCCAGGGCGGGATGGGCAAGGTCTACAAGGTCACGCACGCGCACCTATCGCGGACCTTTGCGCTCAAGATCATCTCGAGCCAGGTCGCCGAAACGGACGAAGCGCGCGAGCTGTTCTACCGCGAGGCGCGCTTCGCCTCGGCCATGAGCCACCCGAGCATCACGGCGGTCGTCGACTTCGGTGAGGACGAGAAGGTCGGGATGTTCATGGTGATGGAGTTCGTCGATGGCGAACCCCTGAACAAGATCCTGTTTCGCGAGAAGCGCATCGGCATCCGCAAGGCGTGCGAGATCGTGCTGCAAGTCGCCGAGGCCCTGCACTACATCCACAAGCAGAACGTCGTCCACTGCGACATCAAGACCGAGAACATCCTGATTTCGGAGGAGGATCACGAGGGCAAGCGCTCGAAGATGATCGCCAAGCTCCTCGACTTCGGCCTCGCACGCTCGCTGATCGCGAGTCGCGCCTCGACCTCGCTCTCCGGCACGCCACACTACGTTGCCCCCGAGCGCATCCGGGGAGCGCCGGCGTCGCCCGCCAGCGACGTCTACGGCGTCGGGATCTTGCTCTACGAGCTGATCTGCGGCGCGGTTCCCTGGGACGGACCCGTCCAGAAGATCCTCGCGGGCCACCTCGACGAGATCCCGAAGCCGCCGTCTCACATCGTCGACGGGCTCGACCCCGCGCTCGAGACGCTCATCCTGCACGCGCTCGAGAAGTTTCCGGCCAACCGTCACAAGGACATGGCCGCGTTCATCTACGAGCTCCGCACCGTGATGGACATGATGGGCTTCGGCCGGCGTGCCCGCGGACCCGCGAAGCGCGTGGTCATCGAGCAACGCGCCGAGGTCAACCCACGTGACGAGCTCGCCCGCACTGCATTCGACGCGTGCCGCCTTCCACTCGCTCTTCTCACCCCGCAGGGCGTGATCGTCGCGGCGAACCAGGCGTTCGCGAAGTTCGTGATGGGTCTCAACGTCGAGGTCGAGGGCCTGCCGGTGAAGTCGACTGCGCTCGCGAACGCGTGGAGCTCCGCGGAACGCGACATCCGCCGGACGATCGAGGGCAACCCGATCCGCCGGATCATCGAGATCGACGTCGCCGAGGGTGAGGTCCGCCGTCTGCTGCTCTGGCTCGATGCGGTCTCCGAAGAGCACGTGCTCCTCGGAGTCCAGCCGCTCGAGCTCTAGCGTTGCGTGCGCCGCCGTTCCAGTGGCGCCGCCGGCGACTCAATGGTGTGGACC
>JACCQV010001230.1 GCA_013813945.1 Deltaproteobacteria bacterium
CTGGTCGGGTGCACGCGGAAGAATCCACTCGTCTGCTGCGAGACCGCCGCTGAGTGTGCGGCGGTCGGGTACTCCGAATCTACCCCTTGTGCCTTAGGCGCGTGCGTCGGCAATACGTGCGCGGAGACTGGTTGCGATGGGGACGAGGACTGCGAGAGCCCCCGCACGTGCGTCGCGGATACGTGTTTGACCCCGAGTGAGCGCTGTGAGGCTCAGGGTGGTGCCCGGCTCGTTTTCGATTCCGACGCTACGGGCGACCAGGAGATCTATATCGCTGACGGCGATGGCAGCGGTCGCCGCCAACTCACTGCGCGGTCGGGGGCAGATATCAACGCCACGCCAGATGCAGCCGGTAAGCGAATTGCATTCGTACGTGTAGGAGCGACGTCCCGTGATGTGTTCGTGATGAACGTCGACGCTTCGTCTCCGACCAACGTCTCAGATAGTTCAGACTCTGAGGAGCAGATCAGGTGGTCCCCGAGCGGAGGTTGGCTCGCTATCACCGCGAATAGCGGTACCTCCGCGTTTCTCGTCACAGCGATGGGTATTGCGCGGGTCAACCTGCAGAGCGTGGCAGGGACCAAGAACTCCAGCCCCAGCTGGTCACCCAGCTCGACGGAAGTCGTGTTTGCATCGAGTTCTGCGGGCAGCACCGGTCTTTGGACAGTGTCCATAGACGGCTCCTCGCCTACCGAGATCGTTGCCCGGCCTGGGACGATCGTGACGAACCCGCGCTGGTCACCCGACGGTTCGAAGATTGCTTACCTTGCTGAAAGTGCAGGAGTCGCCGACATCTGGGTGTGCGACCCGAATGGTCTGAATGGAAGAAATCTTACGCAGAGCAGCGCCAACGAGATCGATCTCGAGTGGTCCCAGGATGGGTCACACATCACATACGTTCGAGAACAGGGCGCGCTTCGCGATGTCTGGATCATGCGCGCCGATGGAGGTGGGGCCAAGAACCTCACTTTCGACGATGGAATCAATGAACGTCCGCGATGGTCACCAAACGAGTTGTGGATCCTCTACGAGCATTCCAACGGAGCACATCGCGAGCTGCGTCGCGTGTCTGTTGACGGAAGCGACCCCGTTTTCTTGACCGACGATGCCGAGAATGCCGCTCGCGGCGAATGGATCTCCTGTCCGTCGGACTAATCTTGATCACGCCTGGCTTCGGTCCGGATCTTCGTGAGCAGACCGGTGATCGCGCGCGCCGGCAGGAACGATGCGCGGGCCGCATTCTCGGCCACGGTGACGAGCTCGGCGTCGGTGAGATCGAGTGCAGTGGCCGTCGCGCGGTAATTCTCGCCGATATAGCCGCCGAAGTACGCCGGATCGTCGGAGTTGATCGTGACGGCGACGCCGCGGCGGAGCAGCTTCGCGAAGTTGTGCTGCGACAGGTCCTTGACCACGCAGAGCTTGAGGTTCGATAGCGGGCACACGGTCAGCGGAATGCGGTCGCGCACGAGTCGCTCGACGAGCGCAGGATCCTCGTCGCAGCGGACGCCGTGATCGATCCGCTCGACCCCGAGGACATCGAGCGCCTCGGTGATGTATGCGGCGGGACCTTCCTCACCGGCGTGCGCGACGGCGCGGAGCCCGAGAGCGCGGGCCTTGGCAAACACGCGCGCGAACTTTGCGGGCGGGTTGCCGCGCTCACCCGAGTCGAGGCCGACACCGGTGAGATCGCTGAGAAACGGAAGTGCGGCGTCGAGGGTAGCGAGCGCGTCCTCTTCGGGAAGGTGACGGAGGAAGCACAGGATCAAGTCCGACGTCATGCCGTAGCGACGATGCGCGTCGTCCATGGCATCCCGCAATCCCGCGATCACGACCTCCATCGAGACGCCGCGCACGGTGTGCGTCTGAGGATCGAAGAACAGCTCGGCGTGAACGACGTTGTCGGCGTGCGCGCGCGTGAAGTAGGCCATCGCGAGCGCATAGAAATCGCGGCGATCTCGGAGGACATCGCAGCCCGCGTAGTAGAGGTCGAGGAACGACTGCAGGTCGTGGAACGCATACGCGGCGCGCACCGCCTCGACCGACGCGTACGGGAGCTTGACCCCGTGCTTGGCCGCGAGGCTGAACATCATCTCGGGCTCGAGCGTGCCCTCGATATGGAGGTGCAGCTCGACCTTCGGGAGCCGCTGGATCAGGCGGTCACGGGCAGGGTCGTTGGGCATGGCGGCGGACCATACATCATGGGCACCGAACCACGCGGCCTTGATGCTTGCTCGTCGGCGAGCACGCGGCTACGGTCGCCGGCTCATGACCGACGAGACCGCTCCCGCCCTCGACTTCGATCCGGTGCCGACCCTCGCGACCACCTTGGGGATTGCCCCCGGTGCGATCGCCGCGGTGCTCGCGATGCTCGATGAGGGGAGCACGGTCCCGTTCATCGCTCGCTACCGCAAGGAGCGCACCGGTGGACTCGATGAGGTCCAGCTC
>JACCQV010000002.1 GCA_013813945.1 Deltaproteobacteria bacterium
CAGCCCTCGACATCGATCGGGACGCCGTCGGCGAAGACGTCCTGCGGTCCAAGGATCTGACCGACCGTGAACTTGGCGGTCTCCTCGGCGGGCAGGCGGATCTCGCGGATGAAGCGCTGCGGCTTGAGGCCGGCCTCCTTCACCATGCCGAGCTCCGGCTTGTTCGCCAGGCGCAGCGGCTTCTCATCGAAGCCGAGGACGAGGGCGGTGTAGCCGTCGCGCTCCTGGGTGCGGATACCGACGACGGCGCACGGGCCCGCCTGGATCACGGTGACGGGGATGCTCTCGCCCTCGGCGGAGAACACCTGGGTCATTCCGAGCTTCTTGCCTAGAAGGCCAATCTTGAGTGCCATGACGTAACAGCTCCTACGTACCGGAAACGAGGGCTGAATCTATACGCGCGGAGGCTCCCCCCGTCAAGGAGACGTTAGACGGAAGACCCGACACGTGTTTGCGACCGTTTGCGCGGCTAAGTCCTCGTAACTCATGCCTGCGCAGCTCGCGACCACCTCGGCCGTGTGGACCACGAAGGCCGGTTCATTGCGTTTCCCCCGCTTCGGGATCGGTGCCAGGTACGGGCAATCGGTCTCGATCAGCAGGCGGTCACGGGGGACCAGAGGCACCGAGTCGCGGATCGGCTGCGCGGTCTTGTACGTGATGATGCCGCTGAACGAGACGTAACAGCCGAGCTCCGCGTAGGCGCGCGCATCGTCGGGTGTTCCGGTGAAGCAGTGGATGACGACGCCGAGCTCCATCGCCCTGCCGGCGATCAGGATGGCGCGGGCGTCCTCGTGCGCATCGCGGATGTGACAGACCACCGGCTTGTTCACCCGGTGCGCGAGATCGATGAACCGCTCGAACACGGCCTTCTGCGCCTCGCGCGGCGAGTGATCATAATAGTAGTCGAGGCCGGTCTCGCCGATCGCTACGACGCGCGGATGCGGTGCGAGCCGCTCGTGAACGGCCCACCACTCGGGCGTCATCTTCTCGACGTCGTGCGGGTGCGTCGCGACCGTGGCCCAGACGTTTGGGTCCGACTCGGCGAGCGCGACCGAGCGCTCTGCACTCGAGGGGTCGCCGACCGCTCCGATCACGATCATCCGTTGCACTCCGGCAGCGCGCGCGCGCGCGAGGACCTCGGCGCGGTCGGCGTCGAACTCGGGACCATCGACGTGCGCATGCGAGTCGAACAGCTGGGTCATTGCCCGCGCTCCTCGATCGAGCGCAGCGCCGCGGCGATGGCGTCGAGGAGCTCGGATCCCTTGCCGCTCTTCGCGAGCTTCTCGAGCGGCGCCTTCGCCCACGCACCGGCGCTCGCCGCGAGCTGCTCGACCGCGAGCCCACGGACATGGACCTTGCGAGCCGAGAGGGCTGCGAGCAGCACCCGTCGCGCAGCATCATGGTGCGCACCATCCGGTGTGATCGCCAGGAGCTTGCCGGCAGCGAGCACGGTGACCTCGGGCGGCGTGCCCTTCGTCGTCAGGGCGCGACCCAGTGCCTCGGCATCGTCTGCCGTACCCAGCGTCGCGAGGGCGGCAACCGCATCCCAGCCGCGTTCCGGATCGGCGAGGGCGGCAGCGAGCACGCCCCGACCGCGCGGATCCTTGAGCTCTGCGAGTGCATACGCGACGTCGAACCGAGCGCCCGGATCAACGTCATCGAGGTGCGCGACGAGCAGGGGGAGGGCGCGCGGATCGCCGATGCTGCCGAGCGAGAGCGCCGCTGCTCCGACCACCTGCGGATCTTTGTCCTCCAGCGCGGCCGCGATCGGCTCGAACGAGCGCGCGGCATCGATCTCGGCGAGCGACGTCGCGGCCTGGAAGCGCAGATCGGCGGGACCCTCGGCGAGCACGCTCGCGAGGGGCTCGAATCCATCGGGGTGACCGATCGTACCGAGGGCGATCGCCGCGTTCTGGCGCACCGGCGCGGCGCCATCGGCGAGCCGCTTCACCAGGAGCGGAATCGCGGAGGGTTCGCGGAGCTCGCCGAGCGAGCCACACGCCTCCATGCGGACCTCGGGCCGATCGTCGTCGAGCGCGCGCAGCAGGGCGTCGACGGCGCGGCGCTTCTCGGTCGGTTCGGTGACATCACCGAGTGCCTGAGCGGCGAGGGCGCGCGCCTTCGGGCTGCCTCCCGCCAGATCGCGAAGGGCGGCCTCGAGCGTGATCGTCGAGCTTGGAAACAGGAACGACACGGCGGGGACCCTAGCAGATAGATGTGGAGTACGATCGCGCCGTGATCCAGGCGAAGCCGGTCGATGCACTACGCAACCTCGCGGCTCCGCGTGACCTCATCGAGTGGGTCCGCAAGCTGCCTCCCGAGACCGCCGCGCGCAGCGCATGGGTCGATGCGACCCGCGCGGACTGGATGCCGTACCTCGCCGCGATGCGCGGCATCGGGACCGAGGCGATCCTCCGCGCGGTGTGCGAGTGCGCGGTCGAGACTGCCGGTGCGCTCGACACCCCCGAGGGCGAGCGCGTCGTCGGTGTGCTGCGCGACGGCGCGGCCCGCGGCAAGGCGGCGCTCGCGACCACCGAGAACGACCTCGCAGATCTCAAGCTCGCGATCATTCAGTGGGGCCACAAGACAGCACCCGTCGCGCGCCCGATCTGGATGTACTGGGCGGAGCTCGTGCTCGAGCTCGCGCGCGCCGCCTCGCGCGGCAATGTTCTCGTCGGGGTCTCGCTCGCCGCGCGTCTGCTCGCCAACGCGAACACGATCGGCAAACCCAACGCGCGCCCGGCCCATCTCGATCTCGTCGCTCGGCTTCGCGAAAAGCTGACGCTGGCGGGATGATCTCGTGTCTGCTGCGCCGGGCCAGGAGCCCTGTGATCAGTGCGATGGCGCGGGAATCTGGGCAGGCGGCTGCGAGCAGGTGATCGATTGCTGGCAGTGCCACGGCACGGGGGTACAGCGCGTGCGCGGCAACTGCGATTCATGCCTCGGCTGGGGCTGGGCCTACGGTGCGGCGCCGTGCACTGCGTGCAGCGAGACCGGCTGGATCGCCGAAGCCGTCGCGCTGTATCGCTGCACTCAGTGTTCCCGGACGATCCGCGCGGCGGAGGTGGCACCGGAGTGCGCGATCAACGCCGATCACCAGCTCACGCGGGTCAGCGCACCCTCCAGTCAGCGCCCGCTCTGAAGGTACTTGCGAGCGACGCGAGGTCCCGGTTATTGCGTCGGCCATGACCACCGAGAGCTCGCGCGGCTTCTACGTACTCGCCAGTGTCTGCGCAGGTGCGGCGCTTGGTCTCGCCGCGTATCGGTTCGGTGTGCTGCCGTTCGCGTGGAAGGCCACGGGCAGCTTTCTGTTCCCTGGTATCACGGTCGGGCTCGCGCTCGCAGCGCGGTCTCTGACCAGGCACCGCGAAGGACGTCCGGCGATCGCGCTGCTCGTCCTCGGTGCGCTGTTCGGTGCCGGCGCGGCGTTCGGTGCGGCGTACCTTGCGGTCCCTCCGCTCTCGCGCGCGCGGATGACGACGTACGTGCTGCCGGGCTTCTCGATCGGGCTGCCGCCGGGCGATCTGCCGGGGCAGAGGATCTTCGATTACGAGCTAGGCAAGCTCATGATGCAGGACGTCGGCGGGCAGGGCGGCGTGGTCGTCGTGAGCTGGGAAGGTGGCGAGCCGTCCCATGAGGATCTCGAGCTCGCCGCCAAGGCGCTCGGCCCGGCGATGGGAATGTCCGGATCGCCGACTTTGGTGACGATGACCGGCCCACGCGGCACCGCCGTGGAGACGGTGCTCCTCGAAGGCGACAAGAGCCCGATGCGAATGTCGTATCTCCCGTGCGGCGCCCGCCGGGTGCTGCTCGCGACGATGGCAGGTGACAACACCGCAGCCGTGCACGGACGCATCTTGCCGACGTTCGTGTGCAAGCCCGATCCCAAGCTCGAGAACCTCAGCAAGGGCATCGTTCCGCTCGTGGCCGAGCTGCCCGGCTGGTTCGCGACGGACCGTGACCCCGGGCAGGTCGTGCTCAGCGACGGTTCCGGGATGGTGCTGTTGAAGACGATGCCGCATTCGCCCAAGGGCATCGAGGACATGGTCGTGCCGATGTTCAATGCGGTCGGCTGGAAGCTCGCGATCACCGGCCACGTCGGCGATCGCTCGCTGGTCAGTGGAACGATCGAGGACCAGCTGGTTCACGGCTGGGTGAAGTCCGTGCAGTGCTCGACGCAGATGGTGATGGTCGTGGCGATCGCGGCCGAACTCGCCGGCGCGGACAAGCTCGCGAAGGACCTCGAGAGCGCGCGCTGCGTACGCCATCAGGAGGCACCGACCGTCTGGCCAGATCCTCCCGTCGCGCCGGCTGCGCCCTAGTCACGTCGACTGCGTCGGCGTGACCGTTGCGAGATCGAGGGACGCTACGATGGTGATCCGGTCTGGATGCACGCGCGCGAGGATCGTGCTGACGAGCGCCGGACGATCTTCGAGATCATAGGGTGCGGGAGCCCCGACGCCGGGAACGAGCAAGCTGCGCTCGGGTGCACCACCGTCGACGAAGCACGTGTTCGTGGTCGGCGAAGCAACCACCCGGACGACGTCGGCCCATGCGAGCCGGAACCGCGAGCGCTTCGGACTGCGAACCTCGAGGCCCTCGTCATCGGTGATCACCTCGAGTCGCCACGTGGGCGATGCGAGGTAGGCGCCGCCGAACACGATCCCGATCGCGCCGGTGACGAGCGGTGCCGCGACCAGGCCGATCGCGGCGCCGACCGCGACGAGCCCGCCACCAAGCCCCATCGCACCGAGCGCGAGACCGCGGTAGCGCGGGCGGAATCGATGGTGACGAGCGTCGGCCACCGCGGCGCGACCTACTGGCGCGAGACGAGGCTGGCG
>JACCQV010000005.1 GCA_013813945.1 Deltaproteobacteria bacterium
CCTGGTGGCCGTCGGCGTTCGCCGGATGCCCCACGACAACGTGTAAGGAGACCCGATGCGCAACGCCCTGATCTCGATCCTGCTCTCGCTCGTTCCGCTCACCGTCGCCGCGTGTGGCGGCAAGAAGGCACCCGAACCCACCACCCCGGGAACCACGTCCAGCTCGAGCACCACCGTCGCCGGCGGGCAGGCTGCGTGCGTCGAGGTGATGACGCGCGGCCGGACCTGTACGAACGAGTTCATCCCCGCACTCGTCGACATTCGCGCGAAGTACAACAACCCGGAGGGCATCGCGGATGCCGTGAAGGCAGATCGCAACAAGGTGATCTCGCAGGCACTCCAGGAGTGGTCGATGGACTCCAAGGACGACGCAATCGCGCGCCAGTGCGAGAGAGTGGCGGCGTCTGCGCCGGACGCCGACGTCGAGACGAGCAAGGGCTGCCTGACCCAGGCGGAGTGCGGCCCCTTCGTCGCCTGCATCATGCCAGTGCTCGAGAAGCACTTCGTTAAGTAGCCGGTAAGTTGCTGGTGCGCGGATGCGCGTGCTAACCGCAAGAGACCGTGGGAGCGCCGACGATCTCATCTCCAGGCGACGAGAAACCGCCGCTGGGGACGGCTCCGCTCACGACGGCTGGCACGACCACCGGCGGCACCACCGCGGGCCGCGGTGTCATCTACATCGCGTTCGCGAAGTTCTACTTCATGTTCGCCGGGCTGGTGATCCAGTTCCGGCTTCCGAACATCCTGTCGCGCGCGGCCTTCGGTAGCTACAGCCTCGTCTCCAACGTCGCGTCGCTCGTCAACAACGTGCTGGTGACCGGCACGATCCAGACCGTCTCGCGGTTCGCGGCGCAGGAGCCGGGCAAGGCACGCCTCGTCCAGCAAGCCGGGCTGCGCATGCACGTGCGGCTCGGCCTCGTGATCGCAGTCGGCTTCATCGCGGCGGCACCGCTCGTCGCCTGGCTGCTTCACGACATGACCAAGACGGCGCCGCTGATGCTCGCCGGTCTGATCGTCGGCGGGTATTCGTTCTACGCGGTGTTCGTCGGGACGGCGAACGGCCTGCACCAGTTCCAGAAGCAAGCCGGCCTCGATGTCACGTTCGCAACGCTGCGCGTGGTCGGTCTGCTCGGCATGGCGATGGCCGGCATGGGCGTCATCGGTGTGATCGGCGGCTGGGTCGCTGCCGTCGCGATCATCCTGTGCGCCGCGATCGTGTGGATCGGTCTGCCCGGCAAGGTCGCGAAGGAGGACCGCCTCCCGGTGCGCCCGCTGATCATGTTCTTCGCGAGGGTCGCGGTCTACCTCGTGCTGTTCAACGCGCTGATGTTCGCGGACAGCCTGCTCATCAAGCGGCTGACCACGGAGTACTTCGCCAACCACGCGAAGGACTTCGCGACGGCCATCGAACAGGCGATCCCGTGGGCGACGCGGCTGTCTGGCTATCACACCGATCCGAGCGTCCTCGCGGACGTGCAGACCGGCTACTACGCCGCCGTCCAGAACCTCGCCCGGCTGTCGTACCAGGCGATCATCGCCGCGACCTTCGTCGTGTTCCCGCTCGTCTCGCGATCGACGTTCACCGACGACAAGGAGACGACGCGCGGCTACATCCAGGTCACCGCACGGTACTCGCTGATGTTCGCGATGGCGATCGCGGTCGTGCTCGCGGCGAACCCGGTCGAGATGCTCGGCCTGATCTATGCGCCGGACTACGCGCAGCTCGGCGGCCCGGCGCTGCGCTGGCTCGCGATCGGTACCGTCGCGTTCTCGATGTTCGCGATCAACGGGACGATCCTCAACGGGGCAGGGCACACTCGCGACGCGATCGTGTGTGCGGCCGTCACGCTCGCGGTGTCCGCGATCGCGAACTACATCGCGATCCCGATCGCCGCCGAGTCTGGCAACACGCTCGAGGTCGCGGCAGCGGTGACCAGTGGCGCGATGGTGCTCGGCGCGGTGGTCTCCGGGTTCGCTCTGTACCGCCGTCTCGGTGCGTTCATCCCGGTCACGAGCCTGGTGCGGATCGGGCTCGCCACCGGCGTGGCGCTCGTCGTGGGGCGGTTCCTTCCGCTGCACGGCAAGCTGATGGCTCTCGTCGAGGCCGGCGTCGTCGGCTTCGTATTCCTCGTCGTGCTGATCGGGACTCGCGAGCTCGGTGCGCGCGACCTCGCAGCGATCAAGGCCGTGCGCAAGAAGCGAGCGGCCGGTGGAGGTGAACCATGAGACGGCTCCTGTTCGTGATTGCATTGTCGGGGGCGTGCGGCAGCGCCCAGAAGAACCAAGAGACGCTGACGGACGCGATCCGCGCGTACAACGACGGCTTGCGGTGGAACCGCTTCGAGGTCGCCGCGAGCCAGGTGCCGCCGAAGGAGAGGGCCGAGTTTGTCGACGAGATGGACGAGCGCGCCGACACCCTCAAGATGACCGACTACGAGGTCGTGAAGGTCGACAGCAAGGGCGAGAAGGAGGCGCGGGTTCAGGTCAAGGTGTCCTGGTATCTCGACAATATCGGGACCCTGCACGAGACCCATGCGGTCCAGACCTGGGAACGCCACGGCAAGGTCTGGTGGATGGTCGACGAGTCGCGGCTGCGCGGGGACGAGATGCCCGGGCTCAGCGAGCCGGACGACACGGCCACCGCCCCGGCGGACCCGGCCAGACCCCTTCCGGCCCCCTCCGTCAACTAGCTCAGAACAAATCGGTTTCGGCGAAGGGCCGCCGATTCGCCGGCACCTGTCGGGCTGGGGTAAACTCTCGATAGAAGGTGTCGCAAAGCGACTTCGTCACCCGGGGCCAGGCACTGGTCACGTCCGGTCAGTACCAGGAGGCCGTCAAGGTCTGTCGCCTGGGGCTGCTCGGTCGGCCGACTACGGTCGATGGTCGGATCGTGCTCGGGCAAGCGTTGCTCGCGCTCAAACGATTCGACGAGGTTCTCGCCGAGATGCGCGTCGCGCTCGAGCTCGATCACACGTCGATCGCAGCCCAGATCCTGAAAGGGGAGGCGCTGCTCAAGAAAGGCGACGTTCCCGCTGCCGTCGAGGTGTTCACGCGCGTCCGACCGCTCGCGCCGCATGACGCTCACCTGACCGCATTGCTGGCGGATGCGCAGCGCTCCGCCGGCCGCCCGGCGATCAGCGCGAGCCACCCGTCCGTCGGTTTCCTCGGCGGAACCGGCGAAGACTCGATCTACGAGAGCACCAAGCACTACCCGAATCACAGCGCCGAAGAGGAGGACACCCAGCCCAAGGACGAGGACGAGGACGGGATCGAGGACACGGGTGGCAACTTCACGCGCCCCACCTCGATCGCCGCGCCGGGCTCGAAGAAGCGCTCGGGACACCAGCAGGCGATGGGCGGGCCGTCCGCCGCCGAGCTCGGCGTCGGCGATCGCTCGGGCACGATGGAAGTCGATCCCGAGAACGATGGGATCGAGCTCGATGACGAGCAGGATTTTGGCTCGGTGGCGGCCCCCCCGAAATCGCGAGCTCGTCCGCTTCAGGGTGCATCGATCGAGGGGGCTCGTGGCTCGGTGAAGGCATCGACCCGGGCCCCCGGCCCGAAGGGCGCGCGCGCCGCGCCGGCACCGTCGTCGAACCGGCCGAAGCAGCGCGTCGAGGTGTCGTCGGTCGAGCTCGACAATGACGATCTCGTCGAGATCGAGGACACGCCGGCGCCGCGGCCGAGCCGGATCGGCGGCACCGCGGTCCGCAACGCCGTCAAGATGCCGTCGGGTCCGATCGACCAGCAGCCGTTCGGTCAACCGAGTACCGCCGCGACGCGCAAGACCGAGCAGGCGGAGGTCCCGCCGCTCGCACAGGTCCTCGCGCATCAGCCATATCAGGTGCAGCCGCTGCCCCACGATCCGCGCCTCGTGCGCGGAATCAACGCCGCGCTTCCGACCGCGGCTGCGCAGCCGATGCCCGGAATGCCCGCGCACCTCCAGGCGACGCTGGCGCCGCACCTCGGCGGGCCGGCGAGCAATAACGCCGCGCGACCCACACTCGCGCTCAATCCCGCGCAGCAGCAGACCGCGGCTGCCGTCGATGCGCTGTTCGGTGGCGAGCAGCCATCGCCGGCTTGGGCCAAGGCGACGGTCGCAGCCGGAAGCCCGCAGTCGCTCGGAGCCGGACGCGCAGCTGCACACGAGGCGACCGCGCCGGCGGAAGGTCTCGATCCGCGGATCCAGTCCGCGCAATCGCAGCCGTCCGGCGGCGCGTTCACCGACGTGTCGATCAGCTCGACGACCGGCAAGCCGCTCAAGACCGGCGTGCGGCGTGCGCGTTCGCGCCTCGCGGTGTTCCTGTGGATCCTCGTCGGTGCGGCGGTGATCGGAGGCGGCGTGTTCGCCGGATTCCAGATCCGTGCGATGCGGCTGAACAAGCAGATCGCGGCTGCCCGCACGCAGGCGGTGGATCTCGCGAAGGCAGACACCTGGCTCGGGTGGTCCGGTGCGCGGGATCGCCTTGGCGGAATCGCGCGTGCGTCCGCGACCGTCGATAATCGCGCTGCACTTGCCCGCGCACGCGGCGTGCTCGCATACGAGTTCGGCGACGGAGTGCCGGAGACCAAGGCGCTCCTCGACAAGATCGGGACCGCCGGCGGTCTCGACACGGCGATCGCGCAGACGTACCTCGCGCTCGCGCAAAATGATGCCCGGGCGGCCAAGGCTGCTGCCGATCGTGCGACGGCGCTGGCCGCGAACGACGCCACGGTGCTCTATGTCTCGGGACAAGCCGCCCTGCTCGGGGGCGACTACAAGACCGCGCTCGCGAACCTCAAGGCGTCGCACGAACGTGAACCCCGCCCGCTCTACGCCGTCGGGCTCGCGCGAGCGACCAGACAGACCGGCGAGTGGGACGCGGCGCTCGCGGCGGTCGATCGCGCGCTCGGTGCGATGCCGGATCATCCTGCGGCTCTGATCGAACGTGCGTTCTTGCTCGTTGCGAGCGGAAGGATCTCGAGCGGCGCCACGATCACCGTCGAGGTCCGCACGCAGCTGGTGAAGCTCATCGCGGAGGGCTCGAAGCCCCTCGCAGAGCAGCCCCGTGGCGTCTCGCCGTTGCAGGTCGCGCTCGCGAACCTCGCACTCGCGCAGGTCGACTTCGCGCTCCGCGATGGCCCGGCCGCGCTCAGCGCGATCGTCGCCGCCGCCAACGTAGGAGTCGAGGAGCAGCGGTTCGCCGAGGAGGCGATCGAGACGCTGTACACATTCAACGAGCTGGCGCGGGCGAAGGCGGTCATCATCGGGGCGCTCGAAGATTGGCCGAGCAGCCGGCGGGCGCGGATCTCCCAGGCGCGTGTGATGATCGCGCTTGGCAATCCGGCCGAGGCGCTCGAGATCCTCGCGCGGAACCCCGATGCGTTGCTCTTGCCGCGCGGTCAGGTCGTGCGCGGTCAGGCGCGCTATCTGACCGGCGATCTGCCCGGTGCCCGCGCCGACTTCGATGCCGCGCTCAAGAAGCTGCCCCAGCTCGAGCCTGCGCTGGTCGGCAGAGCGTGGATCGATCTCGATGAAGGCGACGTCGACGAGGCGCGCAAGAAGATCGAGCCGAAGTTCAACCCGACCAGTGCCACCGTGCCGATGATCACCGTGTTCGCGGCGATCCAGCGTATGAGCCCGGATCCCGGAGGCCGAGAGAAGGCGAGGTTCATGCTCGAGAAGGTCGTCGCGGGTCCGCTCGGCGTCGATGTCCCGCGAGCACAGCTCGAGCTCGGACGCCTGTACCTCGAGCTCGGTGACTTCCGCGCCGCTCGCACTGCGTTCGCCGAGGCCACGCGCAACGGCAACACCCAGGCGCGGCTCGATCATGCGTTGCTGCTCATCGAGGATCGCGACCCATCGGGCGGTCGCGCGACGCTCGATGCGTTGCTCAAGGATCTCGGCGCGAATGCGACTCCGCGCCAGCTGCTCGAGGGTGCACGCGCGCGGCTTCTCGACGGCGACCATCCGGGCGCGATCGCGCTGCTCGACCAGGCCGAGAAGCTGCCCGGGGTCGAGAAGTGGCGGCTCGATCGTGAGCGCGGCCGGCTCGCGCTACGGCGCGGCGACGTCGCCACGGCGGTGACCGCGCTGATGGCCGCTCTCGAGAATTCCGACCGCGACGCCGAGACGTTCCTGCTCGCTGCCGATGTGGTCTCGACCGACCTCAAGGCGACCACCGCGCTTGCTCAGCGGGTGAAGGGGCTCGTGAACCGGCTCAAGGATGCTCCGGAAGCGCTGATCGTGAAGGGCAAGCTGGCGCTCGCGACGGAGGAGCTTCCGGTCGCTACCGAGGCGTATCTGGCAGCGAGAAAGGCTCTCGAGAAGGCGACGCCGAGGCGGCTTGCCCAGGCGTACTTCGGGCTCGGGGTGGCCGCGTACATGAAGGGCGACGATCCCAATGCGAAGGCCCAGTTCGAGCTCGTGATGCAGTCCGATCCGTCGATCTATGCCGCATACGTCTACGCGGCCGACGTCTTGCGCGCCAAGCCGACCGAAGCGTTCGTGCTCGCCCAGAAGTCCGTGCGCTTCAATCCCGACTACGTGCCCGGCTGGTCCGCGGTCGGCCAGCTCGCAGCGAGGCTCGGCAAGACCAAGGAGCTGACCGAAGCGATCGCGCGACTCACGGCGCTTGCTCCGAACAGTGACGAGCTCAAGGCGCTCCAGGCGCCGCGCTAGTCGCTCCGCTCAGCCCATCATGAACACGACGGCGACGGCGGCGCCGGCGGCGAGCAGCACCATGATCACGATGATCAGGGCCCACGGCGGCTTGGACTCGCCCATCTTGTGCACGCCCGTGCGATCGGGCTCGAGCAGGTGCTCGAGTGACTCGACTTCGCCTCCGCCTCCCGACGTGGGTCCAATGCCGGGCTTGGTCTTGTTCGCCGGTGGGCGCGTCCCCTTCTTCGAGGCGCGACCACTGGTAGCTTGCGACTGCATCTCGCCGGCCCAGCCCGCGGTGTCGACAAACGCACTCGGGTCGAGGGACATCGATCCCACTGCCTTGGGGTCCGGGCTGTTGCCCTCGCTGTCGACGAGCGACGTCATCTTCTGCATCTCGTCGAGGATCAGGCCGTCGATCAACGACTCCTTCGGCTCGGCGGAGCGCTTCCGCATCATCTCGACCTGGGTGTCCTTGACCAGGGCGGCGATGTCGCGCGCGGTGACCTTCATCCGCCGCGAGAACAGGAACTGGGCGAGGGCGTCACCGAGGTCAGCGGCGTTCTGGTAGCGATCCTCGGGGTCCTGGGACAGCGCCTTGCGCACGACCTGCTCGAGCTCGGGCTCGATCTCGGAGTTGAGCGGCACGAGCGCAGGCACCTTCGCCTGGCGCACTAGCTCGACGGTCTGGTAGTCGGTATCGCCCATGAACAGGCGCTTCCCGGTGAACAGCTCCCACAGGATGATGCCGACCGCGAACACGTCGGCGCGGTGATCGACGGGCAGTCCGCTCGCCGCCTCGGGCGACAGGTAGCTGAACTTGCCCTTCACGACGCCGGGATCGGTGGACTCGATCTGGCTGTTCGCCTTGGCGAGCCCGAAGTCCACGAGCTTCACCTCGCCGTTCTTCGACAGCAGGATGTTCGGCGGAGAGATGTCGCGGTGCACGATGCCGAGCGGCTCGTTGGTCTCCGGGTGCTCGAGGCTGTGCGCGTAGTGGAGCGCCTTGCAGCACTCGATCATCAGATAGATCGTGTGACCGACCTCGATCCGCCTGTTCTTCTGCTTCTGCCGTTCGATGAGGCCTTTGAGGTTGCACCCATCGACGAACTCCATGACGAGGAAGTACGCGTTGTCGGGCGTCCTCGAGATGTCGAAGACCTGGACGATGTTGGCGTGCTGCAGGAACAGCGACAGCCGCGCCTCGTCCAGGAACATCGAGACGAACTTCTGGTTCTTGGTCAGGTTCGGAAGGATGCGCTTGATAGCGACATTCTTCTTGAACCCCTCCATCGACTCCGCGACGCCGCGGAAGACCTCAGCCATGCCTCCATGGTCGAGTCGCTCGGTGATCGTGTAGCGGTCGCGCATCCCCGACGGGGGAAATAGTACCAGAGGATGCGGCTACGAACCAAACCGGGGGCCTATTC
>JACCQV010000009.1 GCA_013813945.1 Deltaproteobacteria bacterium
CCTTCGAGCCCTCCTCGGTCACGTAGCTATCGAGGGAGTTGTCCTCCTGGATATCGGTGTGGTTGAGCCACGAGAACAAGGGCACCTGGCCGCGGATGGTCCGCCGCCGTTCGTGCGCGATGCGGTCGTTCGGATCGTCGGGCCGCGTGCCCTCGCGTGCGGCAGGTCCGATCGGGGTGCCCTCGATGAACCGGCTGACCATCACGCGGTAGCGGCCGTCGGTCGTCTTGAACACGGTCTCGAGCCCGCGGTCGACGTTCTCGCGGGTCAACGGTGATTTCTCACCGAGGGGGTTCTTCGCGGTCGCCTTCGGGGACAGCACGAGGTCTTCGCGGGTGATGTAGCCGACGTGATCCTGCGGCACGTTGTAGCCGCACGCGTACAGGAGGCGGTGGCCGATGATGTGCGCGGCCGTCTCCATCTCGGGGCGCTCGCGGACATCGAACTTGAGGAGGTACTTCGCCTTGCTTGCGTCCTCGATCACAAAGCCGAGCGAGAGCCCCCCGACCTTGGCCCCGGTGATCGTCCACGGCAGGTGCTTGAACGGACTGTCGTCGATATTCGGCCCGCGCCGCAGCTCGTCGAGCGAGACCTCGCGCACGCCGATGCGGTTGGTGAACCAGCTCGAGTCGGGCACCTCGTCGAGCGAGTTGACATCGAGAGCACGCCCGGTCGAAGGGAAGTCCATCGCGCGGGTCAGCCGCCGCACCGCGAAGCCATCGATCTGATAGAGCGTGCGGTTGTACTCGCGCTCCGCAGGTTTGCGATCGAGCGGACGCTTGTCATCGACGCGCCAGATCGGCGGTTGGTTGACGAATCGGATCGTCCCTGCGGCGGGGGCCGCACACGCGGTAGCGGCCACGATCGTGATCAAGAGCCAGCAGCGCATCAGTACCGCCCTGCCCGCTCGCGCCGACCGAACGCGGGCGCGAGTACCAGCTCGACGAATGCGTCGCCGTCACGAGATAGCGCGAGCTGGCCGCGCATCACGAAGCTGCGATACGAGTGGACCTGCACGCCACCACCGAAACCGACGTGGAGACTGTCGAGCTCGACCCGACCGAGGTGCTTCCAGGCGCGACCGGCATCGACGAACAGGTAGCCAGCGAGGTAGTTGCCGAGGTCCCACGTGTACTCCGCGGTCGCGAGTGTGACGGTGCGATCGCGAAACCGATCAGCGGGATAGCCACGCAGGTGCTCGGGACCGCCGAGGCGAGGGAGGTCGATGAACGAGATCTTTCCGTCGGTGCGTCCATCGCTGCCGACGATGCCGTCGACGAGTAGCCGCAGCGCCAGCACCCGGCTGCCTCGATACAGATCGAAGTAGCGCTGCACCTCGCCGCCGTAGCGGGTGTACGCGGTCGGATCGTCGCGGATGCCTTTCGCTCGGCCAGCATGCAGCGCGACGTACCACCCGGTGGCGTCGATCGCCTGGGTCTGAAACTGGCTCGTGGGGCGTCGCGTGTCGTAGATCAGCTCGCCTTCAACGTAGATGTTCTCGACACCTGACTTCCAGCCCACGAGGCGGCTCGTGTCGTAGCGTGATCCGATCGGCGTGAGGTCGTCGGGCTCGGTCCCGAACTCCCGAAGCGCGAGGGCCCCGGATGCACGGGCAGTGAACGGACCGAGCAGCGTTGCATCGAGCGTGGCCTTGAACCGCGTGATCTGTTCGCGGAACCGCGACGCGACCGCGGTCTCGGAGGTCGCCGGGTCGATCAGCGTCGGCGGCGGTGTCTCCAGCTCGGAATCGTTCCCGATGCCGAAGAACCGCTCGCCCGGCCTCCGCTCGAACCGGACGTCGAGCCACGCGGAGAACCGATCGGCGACCCGCCTCCCCGTCGACAGCTGGAGTCCGACCGCCTGGCGGAACTGACCACCAAAATCGACGAGCAGCTTCAGCCGCTCGCGGTTGCCGAGCACGTTGTAGTGGACGGCGCGCACGCCGACACTCACGCCGTAGTCGCTCGAGTACCCTGCCACCGGGTAGACGCCATACGTCTGGTCGACGTTGAACAGCGCGCCCTTCACGCGATCCCGGAGCATGAACCGCTCGTAGGCCCAGCCCCCTGCTCGCACCGGTTGGACCAGCAGCCAGAACGCCCACCGCGGTACGAACAGCACCGCGCGCGGGATCCAGCGCAGGCGTTCGCCCAGTGGCTCTGGCTCCTCGATGGCGATGCCACTCGCCTGATCGGCAGGCGGCGCCGCGGGCGCAGGCTGCGCATGCGCGAGACTCGCTGCACACAGGAGTGCCCCGAGGGCGAGCATCGGGTTTGTTCGGCCTGACGACACCGGAAGCGAACTGTGCGGTGGATCAGCCGAGCACGCCTCACGCGTTCGCCGATCCTCACGGGCATCTCCCAGATGAGCCGATCCGGCGTCTGGTCGGCCCAGATCGATTACCGTCAACCATGGCCGAGGCACCGGCTCGCCCGTTCTCGCACGCGAGCCGTAACCGGCTGACAGCGCGTGATCTGCCGCGGTTTCCGAGCGAGTCACTGTTCGATCGGATCGCCCGCGCGGTCTGCCGGACGGAGTGTCTTCCGCGCAAGGAGCTCTACGAAGCCTGGGAGGTCGCGCGCCGCACGCGTCGCCGGTTTCGAGGCGGACCGGTGATCGATCTCGCATGCGGTCATGGGCTCGTCGCCCACCTCATGCTCGTGCTCGACGACACGTCCCCGATCGCTCATGCGGTCGACACGCGCATCCCGGACAGCGCGGCAGTCCTCGGCGCCGAGCTCGCGCGGACCTGGCCGCGGCTTGCCGGGCGCGTCGTGTTCGAGGAACGACCTCTCTCCGAGGTCGCGATCGGGTCCGACGCCGTCGTGGTCTCGGTCCACGCGTGCGGGGGGCTCACCGACGATGTGCTCGGCGCAGCGATCCAGGCGCGGGCCCGGGTCGTAGTACTTCCGTGCTGTCAGGTCGCGAAGCCGTCGCCGCTCGATGGTTGGCTCGATGCGCCACTCGCCGTCGATGTGGGGAGGGTGCAGCGGCTCGTGGCTGCGGGCTACGACGTCGTGACCCAGACGATCGCATCCGAGATCACGCCGAAGAACCGCCTGCTGCTCGGTGCACCGCGGCCCACCTCATGAGAGCCTGGTGACCGTGAGGGGCCTTCTGATCCCGCTGGTCGTGACACTGCTCGCGACGCCTGCACTGGCGCACGACTACTGGCTCGCTCCCGTCACCCACGTCGTGCCGAGCGACCGCGAGGTCGGTGTGTCGCTGCTCGTCGGCGAGAAGCTCGTCTCCGAAGAGGACCGGCAGTTCGAGACCGATCGCACCCCGCGCATCGACCTCGTGCATGGCACGAAGATCACGGACCACCGGCCGGTTGCCATCGAAGGCGCCATGCCGTTCCTGACGGTCTCGCTCCGAGGTGCGGGCGGTCACCTCCTCGTGGTCGATCGCGTGCCCGCGAACGTCGAGCTCGATGCCGCCAGGTTCGAAACGTACATCAAGGAAGAGGGCCATCGGGGAATCATCGAGGAGCGTGCGAAGCGCGGCGAGTCCACGTCGCCCGGGCGCGAACGCTATCGGCGCAACCTCAAGGCGCTCTTCCAGGTCGGCGCAGCGCACGACCAGACGTTTGCGCACGACGCGGGTCAGACCATCGAGCTCATCCCCGAACAGCACCCGACGTTCGCTGCGCCGGGAGAGAGCGTGACGTTTCGCCTGACGTTCCGCGACAAGCCGCTCGCGAACCACCACCTCGTCGCGCTCTCGAAGGGGACCGGCGCGGTCGCGGTCGTTCACTCCACGGAGTACACGACCGATGCCGATGGTCGCGTCAAGATCGCGATCGATCGTCGCGGTAACTGGCTGATCCGCGGAGCTCACATGATCCGCTGCGAGGCCGAGTGCGACGCGGTCGAGTGGGACAGCTTCTGGGTGGCGTACACGTTCGCGAACCCGGTGATCGCCGCGGCGCCAGGCGGCGTCCCGATGTTCGCGATCGTCGGTGCGGCCGCAGGCGCGTTAGTCCTCCTGCTCGTCGGGGTAGGCGTTTTCCGATACGTGTCGCGGACGTAAGCCTCCGCACGCCTATCATCGATCTCGATCTATCCCGCAAAACTCTCTACCGTTCGAACGTGGGTCGATACGAGCTGGTGCGACGTCTCGCGACCGGCGGCATGGCCGAGATCTATCTGGCGCGCGTCCCGGGAGCGCCGAGCACGCAGCCACAGCTGGTGGTCAAGCGCATGCTGCCCGACCTCGTCGAGGATCCGCTGTACGTCGAGATGTTCCTCTCGGAGGCACGGATCACCGCGCAGCTCGTTCATCCCAACATCGTCTCGGTCATCGACATCTGCGATGAGCCGGGCAACTACTTCTACTCGATGGAATACGTCCGCGGCTCGGACCTGCTCGAGCTCATGCGCGTGCTCGCGGCCCAGCATCGCGCGGTGCCGGTCGAATGTGCCGTCACGATCGCCATCGGTGTGTGCGCCGCGCTCGAGCACACACACACGCTCACCGACTCGCGCGACCGGCCGCTCGACGTCATCCACCGCGACGTGTCGCTCGCGAACATCCTCCTCGGCTACGACGGATCCGTGAAGCTCGCCGACTTCGGCGTCATGCGGCACGGCGGCCGCGCGCCAACCGAGCCCGGGATCCTGAAGGGAAAGCTCGGCTACATGTCCCCGGAGCAGGTTCTCGGGGCGCCGCTGGACCACCGCAGCGATCTGTTCGCGCTCGGCGTGGTGCTCTACGAGATCACGACCGGCGAGCGCCTGTTTCCACCGTGCGATCGCGATGAAGAGTCGCTCGCTCAGGTCGCGCGGTGTGCGATCACACCGCCCTCGGAGCTGATGTTCGACTATCCGGTCGATCTCGGTGCGATCGTGATGACCGCGCTCGCGCGCAAGCCCCAGGATCGCTACGCGTGTGCGCGCGACATGCAGCGCGACCTCCAGACCTGGCTGCGCGTACACGGCAAGACCGAGGCGAGCCGTTCCCTCGGCGAGCTCGTCACCCGCATGTTCCCGATCTCCCCGACGCGCCCACGCCCGAACGACACTGCCGAGCTCGATGCACTCGTGGGCTCGCTCGTTCCCGTCTCGCCGGCGGACTCGGCACAGACGCCGCTACCACCACGGCGAGCCGAGCCACCACGCCGGTCGCGCGTGCCGGCGCTGGTCGCGGTCGGCTGCGCATTCACCGTCCTCGTGCTCTCGGCGTGGGCCGCGTGGACCGAGGTCACCGAGCAGCGCCGCACCGTCTCGGCGGTAACGTTGCCCGAACCCCCAGCGCCCGATCCGACCGAGATCCAGGGTGCGGCGGCCGCCGCGATCGGCGGTCTCGCGGTGCGCGGCGCAGTTCCCGCAACGGTGGCGCGCCCCGACGCCGAGCGCGTCATCGCGGCGTTGCGCGAGTGTCATCGGTCACCGCCGCTCGACGACGGGACGGACGTCGAGGTCGCGTTCGAGCTCGTCGACACGCGGATCTCGACACGCGTTGGACCCGAGGGGCTCGATCAGCTTCCGTCGTGCGCGCAACGCGCGGCGAGTCTGCTCGATGGTCGCGCGGTCGTCGTCACGATCACCTTCAAGCCGTCGTAGTCACGGCGGACTCCACGGTGCGCCGGTCTCGCAGTTGACGTGCGCGAGGCGGACGCCCGCTGGCGAGACCAGGATCGTGCCGAACACGATCGGCAACGAGAACCGCCGTGGTCCGATCGATCCGGGATTGAATACGGTGATGCCCTTGTCGCGACCGATGAACGGAACATGCGAGTGGCCGCACACGACGAGTGACGCCTGCTCCGCACGGGCGATCTTCGCGACATCGGCACGTAGCCGCGGGCCGTACACCGCGATGTGGACCAGGAGCAGTCGCAGAGTCGTGCCGCCACCGACGAGATCCAGCGTCAGGAGATCCGGTAGCTGGTTCGCGCGGGTATCGATATTGCCGCGGACCGCATGAAGGGGTGCGACCTCGGCAAGCTCTTCGAGCACACCCAGATCTCCGATATCGCCGGCATGCAAGATGACATCGGGCGCCACCGTCTCGAGATGCTTTCTGGTCGCCGGGTGTGGCTCCGAATGCGTGTCTGCGACGACCGCGATGCGCAACGTCCCGTCGTCCCGCAGCGGGAACGTCGCCTGC
>JACCQV010000090.1 GCA_013813945.1 Deltaproteobacteria bacterium
AGCGCCGAGTAGCCACGCGGAAGGCTTGGGATCGACCTGAACACGAACGCCAGGTGTTCGATCGCGCGCTGATAGACGTCGAGCCTCTCGTAGTCGAGCATGTCGCACCTATCGGCTGCGCCTCTGCTCGGTTGCCTGTTCGTGGACGTGTACGAGCACGTGACACGTGCACGTGCACGAACGACCTTAACTGACCAGCATTGGGGCTAGTTGCAGCCAGCGCCAGCGACCATGTCGGTCAAGGCGCGCGGGTTGATCGTGCGAACGTTGTCGTTAACCTGCAAGCTCATGACGCCGGTGAGCGTCGCATAGCAGGTGTTCAAGGTCTGGTTCGGCCAGTCGAACGAATCGTTATCCATGATGATCTTGTTATTGCTGTTGTCAGTCAGCTCGACCTTGCCGGCACCCGCGTTGATGTTGGTCACCTTGACGTTCGACACGCGCACCAGGACGCCCTCGTAGGGCTCACCCGGCGCACCAATGTCCGAGAGGACATTCGCAGCCACGGTTGTCAGCGGGCTCGGCGAAGCTCCACCTACCGAGACAAAGGAATGCACGGGTTCGGCGATCTCCGTGAGCGTGTCGCCAACAGGCGCAGCGCCCATGCTGCCCAGATCGAACTCATCCACCAGACCCGACACGTTCACGACCGCGCCGACCGTGTAGTTGACCGGCACCACGACATCGCGGGTGAAGACGTAGACGCCGTTGTTCGGCGCGCCCGCGAGCGCATCCGCGACCCAGAAGCCGCGATTCGACGGCATGCTCGTCGTAGTGTTCGTTCCGATGTCGTCACGCGCGGTCACGATCACGTTCGTGAGAGTCACGACCTCGACGTTCGTGCCGCTCTGCACCATGGTCACCGACGTCGCTGCCGCACTGCATGCGGTACCGCCAGTGACGATGTCAGCGGCCGAGCGAGGATTGACCGTGTAGTTGAAGAAGAAATCGACGACACCCGTGATGCCCTCGTAGCAGACACCGAAGACTGCGGTGTTCGGGAGGGCCGAGAGCGCGGACTGCACGCGCGCGCCGCCCGTGGCGCGGAACTCGTTCTCGTCCGGCTCCGAGTCAGTGCCACCGAACGCGCGAACCGCGGCTATCTGGCGCGCCTTCGTCACTGTCACGAGCACGCCTTCCCACTTCTCCCATTCAGCGTCACGCGCGACGGACGTCGGCATCGCGGCGATCGCGACTGCATCGACGACTGCTGGGGGCGGAACGGTACCCGTACCGGTCTTGGTCACGACGAGCGAGTTGGCAGCGACTCCCATCACCTCGGTGATGCTCGCACCGTTTTCAAAGATGACGGTGCCGCACGGCGCAGCCGCGGTGCAGCCCTCGTGCTTGATCGCGTTCGTGATGTCGACGAGGTCGCCGACGGCGAGAACTGCCACCTGGTCGACACTCGCGCCGAAGATCTTGACGCCCGAGTTAGGTCCGCCGCCCGGCTCGGAGACCCAGAAGGCACCCGTGCGACCGCCGTAGATGTCGATGGCGGTCACGACGACGCCCTTGAGCTCGATCGCCGTGCCCGACGGCATCGCGTCGTTCTGGACTTCCTGGATCGTCACGTCGGCCGCGACCATCGGCGCATCGATGTCCGGCCCGTCGTCGCCGCCTGGGCCGTCATCTCCACCGCGGCAAGCAACGAGAGCGAGTCCTAGGGAGGCGACAGCGTAGGTGATGCGATTCATGGTTCTCCAGGCGGTTTATCGACGAGACGAGGGCTGCTGTATAGCCAAAAAGAAAGCCCGCCTATGCGGCGGGCATCACACGAGATCGCGAATGTGGCGAACGAGTGTTCGTGGCGTATGACTGCTTACGCCGAGGCGGCAGTCGGTTGGCCGTTGAGGCCGATCAGCTCGATGATGGCCATCGGGGCAGCATCGCCCTTGCGAACGCGCGTCTTGATCGTGCGGGTGTAGCCGCCCTTGCGGGTGGCGAAGTGCGGGCCGATCTCGGCGAACAGGCGATGCAGTGCGTCGCCGGTCTTGACCACCAGCTTCGCCTGGCGGCGCGCGTGGAGGATCTTGGCCTGCTCGGCCTTGGTGACCTTGTCGCCCTTGGCGATGAGCTCGTGGACCGAGACGCCCCACGTGATCGCCGCGTCGACGTGACGGCGGAGATCCTTGGCCTTGGCCTCGGTGGTCTCGATGCGCCCGTACGTGAGCAGCGACGTCACCATGTTGTTCCACATGGCGGTGCGGTGCGGGGACTTGCGGCCAAGCTGGCGGCCTGAAAGGCGATGACGCATGACGATCTCTTCTCGTAGGTGGTCAGTTCGACGGAGGCGTCGAAATTACGGCTTCTTGAGCGGGTTCGGACCCGGCCAGTTGTCGAGCTTCATGCCCAGCTGCAGGCCCATCTCGGCGAGCAGCTCCTTGATCTCCTTCAGCGACTTGCGGCCGAAGTTCTTGGTCTTGAGCATCTCGGACTCGGTCTTCTGGACGAGCTCGCCGATGTACTTGATGTTGGCGTTCTGGAGGCAGTTCGCCGAGC
>JACCQV010000021.1 GCA_013813945.1 Deltaproteobacteria bacterium
CGGCAAGACCGTCCTCGTCCAGCGCGTGGTCGGGGAGGGGAATCTGATCACGGTCAGCGGTGCCTCGGTGCGCGCGCCCGACCAGCTGTGGGAGCGCGTGCTCGACTGGTGGGGGGAGCCTCACGTCAAGGTTGCGAGCCGGGCCGATACGACGACCGAGGGCTCGGCGCGCGAGCGTGCGGTCAACCTCGGCGTGACAGGGACGGGTGCCTCGACCCGCGGCACATCGACGACGTCGGGAACGTCCGCGGACACGCTGCAAGCAACCGTCAACCGCCGCGGTCTGCCCCAGGTGGTCGACGAGCTCGCAAACAAGGCGACGACGATCCTGCTCGACGACTTCCACTACATCCCGCGCGCGATCCAGGCCGACGTCGCCCAGCAGCTCAAGGATGCCGCGAGCCGCAGCGTGCGGATCTGCGTCGCATCGGTGCCGCACCGCGCCGATAACCTCGTGCGAGCGCTGCCCGAGCTGCGCGGCCGCGTGCTCGCGATCGATCTCGACTACTGGGGCCGCAAGGATCTGCTCGAGATCCCGCGCCTCGGCTGCGCGCACCTCGGGCTCCAGATCGACTCAGCGTCGCTGACAAGGGCGACGTCTACCTTACGGTGCTGCGCGCGGTCGCGATGGATCCGCCGCGACTCGCACTCGACAAGGACGAGCTCAATCGCCGGCTCGATGACCTGTGCGCCGGCAAGAACCCCGACGGAGCGAGCGTGGTCCGCACCTGTGTGACGCTTGGCCAGATCGCCCAGGGCTTCGGAGCGCCGAGCACCGCGTCGCTCGAGTGGGATGATCAGGAGAACGTCCTCGTTCTCACCGATCCGTATCTGCTGTTCTACCTGCGGTGGTCGGGGATCCTCGAGCGCGAGGCCGACGCGGGGTGATTACTTCGCGGAGGCTGTCGTCGGAGCAGCGACCGGGGCGACACTCGCGGCCTCGACGTCCGACTTCTTCTTCGGCTTGACGAACTTCTGGAAGTCGCGCCAGTTGATCTTCCCCGACTTGTCCGTGTCGAACCGGTCGAACACCGCCGTCACCCACTCGCCGCGGTTCATGCTGTTACCGACGCCCGCATCCTTGAGCATCTCGCCCAGCTCCGCGGTGTCGAGGCTCGGATCGTGCGAGTGCAGATCGCCGTAGTGAGCGAATGCCTGTCGCAGATCGCCGCTGTACTTGTCGTCGACCAGCGCGCCCAGCTTCGTCGCGAGCTCGGTCTTGTTGGAGTCGCCGTCGTAGGCATGCTGCGACGCGGTCTTGGTGGCGGCGACGGCCGGTGCAGCCGCGGCAACCGCGGGAACCTCGCCACCAACGAACTTCTCCTTCGTCGGCTCCTCTTCCTTTTCCGCCACGACTTCCTCGATGGCGGGCGCGAGCTTGACCTCTTCCTGCAACGCCTTGTCTTCCATGCGTCCAGGCTAGCAGAGGAGGCTCAGAAGTTGGGTTTCTCTTTGTGGTACTTCGTGATCAGGTCACGGAGGTATTCGGCGAGGTCGATGACTGCTTCGTCCTCGGTCTCGCGCGACACGTAGGCCTCGAAGAAGTCGTAGCCCTCGTCCTGACCGGGCTCCCGCAGACGCAGATATACATACCCGTCATCCTCGTCTTTCCTTCCCTTCTTTCGGTCGGCGAGCTCGAGGGCGTCGATCAGGGTCCAGACCTTGGCGGCCTCCTTCTTCGAGAGGTTACGGGTGCCGAGCTCGTCGGTAGACTCCTCGTTGGAGTAGGACGCCCACAGCGACGAGCCGCGGATCCGCACCTGCCAGTCGTCGCCCTCCGGCTTGTTCGAGACGAAGTCGAACATCCGGCCCTGGGTCTCGCCGCGGTCGATGTCGCCGGCAGAGCGATCACCCTGCGCGTAGCTACCGCCTGCCTTGGGACATGCAGACAGCGCCACGAGCGCGAGGACGAGGGAGCAGCGACGCACGAGGCGCGATCATAGCAGTATGCTGGCGCCGCCGGATGGCCCTCCGCTTCCACGACCACACGCTCGATGCGACCTCGGTCCTGCGCGACGGGACCCACCGCGCGGCGACGCTCGACGCCACGTGGCGACGGTTTGCCAGGGCGCGCACGCACGCGGGCATCACGCGGCTCGCCGATCTGACCGGGCTCGACACGATCGGAATCCCGGTGTTCGCGGCGATCCGCCCGATGGGGCGTTCCCTGTCGACGCAGCAGGGCAAGGGAATCACCGCGGACGCCGCGCGGGTCAGCGCACTGATGGAGAGCCTCGAGACGTGGACCGCCGAGCACCTGGCACTGCCGGTCGTGCACGGCTCGTATCGCGCGCTCAAGGAGCGCGCCGTGGACATCCGCCGTCTGCCGCGGCCGCGCGGACGGCTCGATCTCGGTGCACGGCGGCGCTGGGTCGAGGGCTGGGACCTGGCGCAGAGCCGCACGGTGCTCGTCCCGGAGCAGGCCGTCACTCTCGATACGACGTTCACGACGCCACCGGCGTTCGACATCTCGTCGAACGGGCTCGCGTCGGGCAACGTGCTCGTCGAGGCGATCGTTCACGGCCTGTGTGAGGTCATCGAGCGCGACGCCGAGGCGGCCTGGCGGCGCGCCGGTGGTGATCGTCGGATCCTGCTCGACTCGATCAGTGATCCGATCTGCAACGAGCTGATCGAGCGGATCACGGCCGCGGGCGCGCGCGTGTTCGTGTGGGACCTCGGTAGCGAGCTGATTCCCGTGATCGGCTGCGCGATCATGGAGGATCCGAACGAGCCGGCGTGGCGTGCACTCGGCTTCTACCAGGGCTTCGGCGCCCACCTCGTTCCGGAGGTCGCGATCGCCCGCGCGTTGACCGAAGCCGCGCAGACGCGCGTCACGTACATCGCGGGCGGGCGCGATGACTTCTTCCCGTTCGACTACGCCCGCGCCACGGATCCCGAGCTGCTCGCCGACATCTGGGACCGGCTCGCGGCGCCGTGCGACGAACCCGCGCTGTTCGACGACCTGCTGCGAACGGAGACCCGCGGGCTCGGGGAGGATCTCGAGGTCCTCGTCGAGCGGCTGCGCACCGCGGGCAGCGATCAGGTGATCGTCGTCGATCTCACGCATCCGGAGCTGCGCGTGCCCGTGGTCAAGGTGATCGTCCCCGGACGCGCGACCGACATCGAGGGGATGGGATGACGACGCTGGTCTATGTGGGTCCGACGCTGAGGGCCGCGGAGGTCGCGGCGCGATTGCCCGATGCGACGGTCTTGCCCCCGGTCGCGGTCGGCGACGTGCTCGTCGCGATCCGACGCCGCGGCGTGTCTCGGATCGCGATCATCGATGGCTACTTCGAGCGAATGGCAGCGGTCTGGCACAAGGAGCTGCTACGCGCGATGGAGCGCGGCATCGCGGTGTGGGGCGCGGCGAGCATGGGCGCGCTGCGCGCTGCCGAGCTCGCGCCGTTCGGTATGCGCGGCGTCGGCGCGATCTATCGCGCGTACGCGCGCGGCACGCTGACTGCGGACGACGAGGTCGCGGTCGCGCACCTCCCCGCCGAGTACGGCTACCGCGCGACGTCGGATGCGCTGGTCAACCTGCGCGATGGCATCGCGCGCGCCCCGATGCTGAGCGCGCGGCTCCGGTCGCGGCTGGTCGAGCTTGCCCGTGCGCCGTTCTATCGTGATCGCAGCTGGGACCGGCTGATCGCCGATGCGCGCGAGGCCGGCGTGTCGTCGCGTGTGCTGTCTGCATTCGCCGCGTGGCCCAAGCCGGATCGGAAGGCAGACGACGCGCGCATGCTGCTCCGTGCGCTCGCGAAGGATCGATCGCGCCCATGTCGCGGCCCACGGGTGCCGAGGACGTGGGCCATCAAGCAGCTCGAAGCGTGGCTTGCGGTGATACCTTCGAGATAACGAATGGACGTCGGCCATGCAGCGCCCGTATTCGGCGCGGGTCGGTTCGAAGTCCGGGGCACGCTCGGAGCCGGCGGTGCGGGCGTTGTGTATCGCGCGTTCGATCGGCAGCTCCAGCGCGAGGTCGCACTCAAGCTGTTGCGTCAGGCATCCGGGCGCGATCTGTACCGGTTCAAGCGCGAGTTCCGTGCGCTCGCGGACATCGTGCATCCGAACCTCGTGACGCTGCACGAGCTGCACGCGGCCGCAGGCGACTGGTACTTCACGATGGAGCTGATCGAGGGGGTGTCGTTCA
>JACCQV010000026.1 GCA_013813945.1 Deltaproteobacteria bacterium
CGCCAGCCGGGATTGCGACACCGCTGAGCGCTGCGCTCGGGGCGCCGCCGGGCGTCGCGGTGCCAGTGAGGCTCGCCGTCGGCGAGCCGGCAACGGTCGGGTTGAACCGCACCGTCACGACACACGAGGCATTGAATGCCAGGGTGGTCGTGCAGGTGTTCGACTGGATGCTGAAGTTCGTCGTCGAGTCGAGAGCGACCGCCATCACGCCACTGGTCTGCTGACCGAGGTTGGTGAACGTGAAGGACTGCGTCGCGCCATTCTGGCCCACGAGCTCGGAGCCGAATGCCCGGGCCGCCGGCGTCACGGTGACGTTGGCTGCCGTGATCGAGTTTCCGGTGACGCTCGCCGAAGCCGAACCCGTAGAGCCACCCTCGATGAGGAGCGTCCGCGGGAACGACGCCGGAGCGTTCGTCGGAGAGAACTGCAGGTCGAACGTGCACGTGGCTCCGGGAGCCAGCGAGATGCACGTGTTGTTCAGGATGAAGTACGGCGCTGCACCTGCCGTGATCGTGAAGCCAGTGACCGTCTGCAGGCTGTCGTTGCGGACCGTGAGGGTCTGCGACGCGCTCGTGTTCACGAGCTGGTCGGTGAACGCCGTCGGAGCCGTCACGAGCGACAGCGTCGAGACGACCGAGCCGATCAGCGAGACGTTGCTGGTGTTGTTACCGACGCTCGAGGTGACCAGGAGGTTGCCAGTGCGCGTTCCCACCGGAAGCGCCGGCGTGAGGCGGATGCCCTGGTTACAGCTGGCGCCCGCTGCGAGGGTCGCACCGCACGGGTTCGTCGCCGCGGCGACGAGCGAGAACTGCGTTGCCGGCAGCGAATCGTCCGTCAGCGTGAACGTCAGGGTCGTCTGGATGTCGTTCGAGTTGGTGATGACGACCACCTCATCGGTGTTCGCCACGTTGGTGTCGCCGGCGAACAGCGGGCCCCAGTTGAGTGCCGTCGGAGCCGCGAGCGCGACCGGCGCCGTACCGGTTCCCGAGAGGGTCGCCACCACCGTGCCACCAAGGACCGGAGAACCCTGGCTGGTGCGGACGGTGAGCGTCCCCATCTGCGAGGTCTGCGTCGTCGGGGTGAAGACCACGAAGATGTCGCAGGAAGCATTGCCTGCGAGCACGAGGCCCGAGCAGTTGTTCATCTCGATCTGGAACCCGGCACCCGTGAGGTCGACCGCGAGGACGCCGGTCGGCTCATTGCTCAGGTTGGTGACGCGGAACATCCGCGAGGCCGAGGAGCTGCCCACCGCGCGACTTCCGAAGTCGTGCGCCGTTGGCGTCGCATCGAGATCCGAGATCGACAGGGTGTTCGCGTTGGCCGTACCGGTCAGGTTCTGGCGCGCAGTAGCGAACGTGCCCGCGACCGAGGACGTGAAGATGACGCTGCCCATGTGCGTGCCGACCGACTCAGGCGTGTACGCCACGCGGTAGGTGCAGGTCGCGCCTGCCGCGAGGTTGGTGCCGCAGCCATCGGTCACGACCGCGAAGTCCGGGCCATTGAGGCCCGTGCCAAACGACGGCGTCTCGGTGATGTCCACCGCTGCCGCGCTGTTGTTCCGCAGGGTGATGTCGACCACCCGACGCAACGCGGGATCCGCGTTGGGATCGACGATCGAGTTCGGGAACGTGTAGTTGTTGATCGGGTAGGTGACAGGCACCGGCGCGAGGATCTCGAGCTTCGGAAGCGCGGTGCCGTTGACCGCCGTGCCAACCGTGCCACCGGGCGCGCCGGAGATCTGGACGGTCGCCGAGCGCGGGCCCGGGGCGGTCGGGGTGAACGTCACGGTGACGACGCACTGTGCGCCGGGCGTGAGGAAGTCAACGCCCGGTCCACCACCGTCGGTGCAGTCGTTGGTCTGCGTGTAGTCGCCCGCGGCAGCGCCGATGATCATCACCGTCAGGTTGCCGGTGTTGACCGAGCCGCCGTTGGTCACGGTGAAGGACTCGACGCCAGCGGAGGTGCCGATCAGGGTCAGCGGGAAGTTGATGATCGACGGGTTGACCGTGAGCGCGGCGTTGGTGATGCCGTTACCCGAGAGGGCGGAGCTGACGGGACCACCGGTGCCGGTGACGTCGAGCGTCGCCGACTTCGCGCCCGCCGTCGCCGGCGAGAACGTCACCTGCACGGTGCAGGAAGCGTTCGGAGCGAGCGTTCCCGCGCAACCGGTGACGTTGACCGAGAACTCGCTCGCGTTGGCCCCGTTGATCGCGAAGCTCGGCGCGCCAGAGGTCTGGCCACCGATGTTCTGAAGCGTGAACGGCTGCGGCGCGCTGGTCGTCGTGGTGACGACCGAGCCGAAGTCGCGCGACGCAGGCGTCAGCGTGAACTGGGCCGGAGCGATCGCGTTACCGGAGATCGCCGCGGTGGTCGAGCCGCCGGTGTGGTTGACCGCGAGGGTCGCCGTCTTGGCGCCACCCGTGGTCGGGGAGAAGCTCAGCACGATCGTGCAAGATCCGGCCGGAGCGAGGACGACGCCCTGGCAACCGTTCGAGCCTGCAACGACGGTGAACTGCGAGGGGTCCGTGCCGCCGAGGGCCGTGCCGAGCGCGCCGGTCGCGCTGCCGCCGGTGTTGGTGACCGTGAAGACCTGCGTGGTGCTGATCTGACCGACCGTGGTGTCCGCGAACGCGAACGGGGTCGGGCTGATCGCGAGGTTGCCCGGGGCAACGGCCTGGCCGATCAACGCGGCGTTCGCCGTGCCGCCGGTGGTCGCGACGACCGTGAGGTTCGCCGACTTCGCGCCGACCGTGAGTGGCGTGAAGCGAACGACGATCGTGCAGCTGGCGTTCGGTGCGAGGGTCGTGCAGGTGGTCGACAGGCGCGAGAACTCGCCGCCGTTCGTACCCGTGAACGAATCGGTGATCGCGCTGGTCGCGATGTCACCAGTGTTGGTGACCGTGAAGCTGATGTTGCCGCTGGACGTGCCCGTGGTGATCGAGCCGAAGTCCTGGAAGCCGGGAGTGACGACGAGGCGAGCGGGGTTGAGACCCGTGCCCGTGACCGACCCGTTGACCGAGCCGCCGGTGGCGGCGCTGATCACGAACGAGGCAGCCTTGCCGCCTGCCGAGGTCGGGTTGAACGTCACCGCGACGGTGCAGCTCGCGCCGCCGGCGAGCGTTGCACCGTTACAGGTGTCCGCGCCCTTGACGAAGTCCGCGGGGTCCGTGCCGGCCTTGGTGACGGTGAGCGCGGTCGTGGCGACCGTGCCCGTGTTCATCACCGTGAAGGTCTGCGATGCCGTCGGGGTTCCGACGACCTGGTTGCCAAAGGCGAGGCTGGAGGGGGTGATCGTCAGGGTACCTGGGGTCTGACCGGTTCCGATCAGGGTCGCCATCGCCGAGCCGCCGGGGCTGCCGGAGACGACGAGGTTCGCGTTCTTGACGCCGGCCGAGCTCGGGCGGAACGTCACCGTCACGACGCACGTGCCGCCGCCCGCAAGGGTGGTGCAGCCGTTGGTCGGGGTGAAGTCAGCAGCGGCTGCGCCGGTCACCACGGGGGTGATCGAGCCGCTGGTGGCCTCGCCTGTGTTGGTCACCGTGAACGACGCCGCGCCGCTCGTGGTGTTGATGACAACCGACCCGAAGTCGTTCGTCGTCGGTGTCATGGTGAGAACCGCCGGCCGAGGCGGTGGTGCGTCGATCTCCGGCGCATCGGGCGGCGGAATCACGCCGTTGTCACCGCAACCAACGATGGTCGCGATGCTGAAAAGCAGCGCGCCTACGCGCTTAATGGAACCAATACCCAGCTTTCTCACAAGCAGCCTCCTCATATGAACCAGTTTCGAACCTGTAAAAGACGGACGACGTTCCCTGATGGACGTACCCGCGTCCATGAGGCCTCGGTGTAAACCGGACCGCCCCCACTTGAAAGAGGATCAGCCCAAATAATTCGGGTAGCGGCGGGGGCGTCCATTGCAAGCGTTGTCCAGCTCGCAATACCCGGCGTGCCAGTGCGCGTTTCCCGTCGGAGAATTGCTGAATTCGGCGACGGTTTCGTTGCACGGATCACAGTGCGTGCGATCAATGGAGGGATGCTCGTATAGTGTAGCGGGATCGACATGCGCCGCGTGCACATGCTGCTGATGTTGTGCGGGGGCTGCGGCGACGGTGTCCTGGCACCCGATACGGCGGTGGCGACCGACAGTGGCCGTGGGGGCCTCGTCTCCCTGCAGTTCCTGAGCGACCTCTCGGAGCTCGGTGGCCATACGGTCTACTTTCAGAACGCCGATTCCTCGCTCGTGCTCGCTGGCCGCACGACCGATGACGGTCGCGCCAACGCCTTCATGACCCCGGGGGGCTCGGTGACGCTGGCCGTCAACCGCGCCAACCTCGTGGCCCTGTTCACCCACGTCGCCGTCCAGCCGGGTGACGAGCTCGTGATCGACGAGCGCACCACCGTGACCACCGAGCCCACCACCGCCCTCCTGATCCGGGTGTCTCCGGATCCGGGCGCCACGTTCTACGACCTCGGGACCTCGTGCGGCAGCGCGGACATCCGGGGCGCCGAGCTCCAGCCGGTCTCCGTGTCACTGCGGGACTGCGGCGAGCGCGCGGACATGCTGGTTCGATCGTTCGGGAACGGTGTCCGCTACATCTATCGCGATGACGTGGAGATCCCGTCCGGTGCCACGGTGGTCTTCGCCGGTCCGTATCAGGCGCTGGAGCCCGCGACGATCGTCGCAACGGGGGTCGAGGCGAGCATCACCGAGCTCAACCTCACGCATTCGTTGATCGGCGGACGCCGTGAGCTCTATCGCGAGGAGCGGTTCATCACTCCAGCTTCGGGTACCGGCTCCGCGGTCGCGGACGTTCCGCTACCCGTGAACGGGACCTCGATGATCCGACTCGATCCCTCGGTTCCGGGCGAGCTCTCCAGCCAGCACGTCATCGAGTGGGGCCCATCCATCGCGACCAGGGTCGTCGACATGGGCACGCCGTTGCGCCCGCTGGTGGAGCGCCCGCGGATCGATCCCGAGCGACGTGCGATCGTCTGGACCGAGTCTCCGATGGGTGCCGTGGCAGACGCCGTGCTCGCGACCTTCCAGTGGAGCCCGATCGGCTCCGGCTTCAACTATCAGTGGACCGTGGTCGCACCACGCGAGGAAGAGCCGATCCTCCGCCTCCCGCTGCTTCCCCGCGAACCGCTGATCCCTCAGGGCACCCTGATCGATCCGTACATCTTCGCGATGGTCTCCAGCGAGGGTGGGTACGCTCGGATCCGACCGCGGATCGTGGGTGCGTGGGCGCCCGGACGGATGTGGCCGATCGATGGCAGCGCGGGCAGAGTCGTCTATCGCGACATCCCACTCTGAACGACGGCCCGTCTAGAACCAATGCCGCTCAGTTAAGGTCCTTGACGTTGACCTCGACGTGAACCCTGAACGTGAACGCCACCTTGGACGCTCACGTCATCTTCGTGAGCATCGCAACAATGCCCTCGAGCAGCTCGATGCCGATTCGGTAGCGATGCTCGTCGATAAGCTTCATCACTCGCATCGTGTCGAGCGAGGCCGCGGCTTCCATCGCCGAACCCCTCACGTGCGTGTAAAAGCGTGCTTGATCGACAGCGGTTCGGCGCCCGGCACCCTCGGCGATGTTCCGGGGCTGCGATTGGGCCGCCCGGAGCAGTTGATCGGCCAGCTCGGCATGGCCTCTCGGAAGCTCGGCGATCAGGTCCATCACGACGGCGAGAAACTCGATCGAGCGCGGATAGACACGCACTTCTGGAACCTCAACACGACCGAGCTATCGGTTGCCTCGTTCAGGGTTGCGTGGGTCCACGTCAATGTCCAAGGTGGCGTTGATGTTCAGGTTCACGTCAACGCGACGTTAACTGAGCGGCATTGGCCCTAGACCCCCGCGTGCTAGGGTCCGCCCGATGCGTACCTTGATCTCCCTGTTCCTCGTGGGTGTTGTGGGTTGCGATGGTGGGTCGGACACGCCGAACGATGCACCACCCGATGCGCCGCCGGATGCGCCGCTCGCCGACGCGCCGGTTCCTCCGCTCGGGCACCGGCACTACGTGATCGATCGCATCCTCGTCCCGACCAGCAACCCCGAGGCGCGCGCCTACGGCCTCGATCTCGATGGCGACTCGATGGTCGACAACGCCCTCGGCTCCGTGATGGCGACGTTCGCGAGCATGGGCATCGACGTCCAGGTGGACTACGCGCGGGCGATCGACACCGGTGCCTCGATCACGCTCGTCGATCTGTCCGCGACCGACCTGACGACTGCGGCCGGTTCAACGTTCGCGCTGTTCGATGGGACGAACCCGATGCCGCTCGCGTGCAACGGCGCGAGCGACACCACCTGCCGGCGCCACCTCACGGGTACGGGAACGTTCACGGCGGCAGCCACGCCGGTGAATGCTCCGCTGACCGGGGCGATCGCGAGCGGTACGATGACGGCCGGACCCGGGCAGCTCGCGGTCGATTTCGTTTGGCCCGAGTCGCCGGCGGTGGCGGTGACGCTGCTCGGCGCGCGGATCAAGGCCTCGTCGATCACCGAGACGGGGATCGCGACCCTGATCCTTGCTGGCGCCATCGCGGAGACCGAGGTGGATGCGAAGATCTTTCCCGCGATTCGCACGGGCCAGATGGCGGCAATGACGCGCGACTGCGCGGCCCTCACCAGCCCGCCGGAGTGCGGCTGTACCCAGGGGACCTCCGGGGACATGGCCTCCAGTCTGTTCGACACCTCGCCCAAGGACTGCGCGATCTCGCTGGACGAGATCCGCAACAA
>JACCQV010000030.1 GCA_013813945.1 Deltaproteobacteria bacterium
CGACTGCTCTGGCTCCCTGTTCATTTCGGGGTGATCGCGTCGCTCGCGTGGGCGATGACCAGTGGTCGGTTGCCGGCCCTGCTGTGGCCGGTTGCTTCGATCATCATCGGCTGCTGTCTCGCTGGCAGCGTGTTCCTCGGTCACGAGCTGATGCACGGCGCCGTGGTTCGTGGTCGTACCGCGATCCGCGTCATCGGCTGGTGGTGTCTGCTGCCGTTCACGCTGTCGCCGACGCTGTGGACGGCGTGGCACAACCGCGTTCATCACAACCACTGCGCGATGCCCGGCAGGGATCCGGACATGTACCCGACCTTGATCGAGTACCAGACCCAGCGCGGTTCGCGGATCATGGCTGATCAGTTCGGTCTTGGTCGTCGCCGGCTCATCAGCCTGTTCAGCTTGTTTGTCGGATTCACGGGGCAAAGCCAGCAGATGCTGTGGACCGCGCGCGAGAAGGGGATGCTGTCGCCTGGCCTGCATCGCCGCGCGATCGTCGAGTTTCTCCTCGGTGTCGCATTCTGGACCGGCCTCGCGTTCCTGGTCGGCTTCGTGCCGTTCGCCTTCATCTACCTGCTGCCGTTCGTGGTCGCGAACTCGATCGTGATGATGTTCATCATGTCGAACCACAACCTCAGCCCGCTGACACCGTCGGTCAACGATCCGCTCGTCAACTCGCTCTCGGTCACGCTGCCTCCAGTCCTCGAGTTCCTGACTCTCGACTTCGGCTATCACGCCGAGCACCACCTGTTCCCGACGGTGAGCGCACGCCACGGGAAGATCGTTCGGGCGGCGCTGCTCGAGCACTTCCCGGAGCGCTATCAATCACTGCCTTTGACGACTGCGCTGGGCCAGCTCTATCGCACCGCGCGCGTCTATCAGGACGACACGACTCTGATCGATCCGCCGAGCGGACAGACCTTCCCGACGCTCGTGCCCCGCGGCGCGAAGCACGATCAGGCGCCGAACGCTTAGCGCGTGCAGTACGCTGGACCCGTGAGGGTCGCGTCGCTGCTGCTACTGACTGCGTGCTGGTCGTCGTCTTCGCCACCACCGCCACCCGAGCCGATCCAGAACGTCACGCCGCGTGGCCCGGCCGAGCTCGAGCCGCTGCCGGTGCACACCGTGTGGCGCGGCTTCTATGAGTGCGCGCAGGGCAGGACCGCCGTGCAGCTGACGCTCGATCTCGACACCGACGGTTCGGCGAAGGCGATCTTCGATTTCGGTCCACACCCCGACAATCCCGATCTGCCAGCGGGGTCGTATCGGTTGATTGGAACCTCGCGCGAGGACGGCCCGAAGCTCGCGATCACGCTCGTGCCGGATCGCTGGATCTCCCAGCCGCCGGGATACGAGATGGTCGGCCTCACGGCGGCAACCGGCAGTCGACGGCTGCGGCTACGTGGCCAGATCTCGAATCCGGCATGCACGACGTTCGACGTCCAGCGGAAGCCCTGAGCTCCCCGACGACGACGACGGAGCTGTCAGACCGCCGTGCTACCCAAGTCGGTCATGGAACGCTTCCCGCGCGGCACCCTTCCGCCCTCGGCGTTCGTTGCCCTGGCGCGGGGAACGCCCCAGATGGTAGCGCCAGCGCCGACGACCATCGATCGCGCGGCCGTCAGCACCGGTTCCGCGCAGACGCCGCGCGGAACCTGTGACCTCGCGTCGATGTGTCCGACCTGCAACACGATGATGCAGCCGGAGCATGCGCACTACCGGTGCGCGACGTGCGGCTACCGGGATTCCTGCTGCTTCTGATCAGTCGCGGCTCGGCATCATCGCGATCGGGACACGCGGCCAGCGGATCTCGAACACGGTCTCCGTCGCGTCCGATCGCACGGCGCAGAGCGCACCGTGAGCCAGCGCGATCTGCTGGACGATGTACGAGCCCGAGTCCGAGGTTGGAACGCGACCGCGCGGCACCCTCGTGACCGGCACGAAAGGGATCGAACAGCCGGTTCACGACCGCGGGCTCGATCGGCGGACCGGCGTTCTTCACCTGTGTGAGCACGCCCAGCTTGTCGGGTTTCTCGCTCACCTGGACCACGATCGGATCCTGCCCGTGCTGGATCGCATTACTGATCAAGTTGGAGAGTGCCTGGATCACGCGGTCCCGGTCGAAGTGAGCGCGCAGATCGCCCGACCGCTCGACGCGCACATTGCGGTCCGGGAAATTGAGCCGGAGCTCGGCGACCGCCTCCTCGCACGCTTCACCCAGGTCGCCGAGGGACGGTACGGCTGGAATCCCCTGGCCGAGATGTGCGTTCGCGAAGTCGATCACGTCCGCGATCATTCGCATCATGCGATCGGAGCTGCGCTGGATCGTCGCCGCCATGCGTGCATGCCGCTGCTCGGTGCAGGGGTGTGCAGTGATCTGTGCGGCAGCCAGCGAGACCGCGTTGACGGGACTGCGCAGATCGTGACCGAGGATCCCGACGAAGCGCTCGCGGATCTGGTCACGCCGCGCGCTGAACCGATGAACAGCCTCGTGGACCGCGTAATCGATCCCTTCGTTGACCCGGATGAGCGCTCCCCGAACATCGCTGCTCGACTCGACGCTGAGGAGGTGCCGGAGGATGACGTTGCGCAGGATCTGATACTCGGCCGATAGCGTCTGGAGATCGACGTCAAGACCCAGGCGCTGGACCGCGTGGCCCTGGGCCAGCGCTTCGAAGCCGCGCCGTGCTTCTTCCTCGTTCCCCTCGACCCACGCCGCCAGCCCGAACACGAACTCTGGAAGGTGGTCGACGAGGGCTTTGTGTTCGAGCTGATTCAGCACGGGCAGTCGCTCGCGGACTGCGCTCTCCCACTGCTCTGTGATGTCGTCGATCCCACTCCGCAGTTGAGCGCTGACCGGGTTCTTGTTCACCCTCACAGGGTGTCCAGGGCCCACGCGGGCCGCAAGCGATTCCCCGTGAGGCTACGGTGATCGGGGTGGGCGCCTACGGCGCAGCGCCGCGGTACCTGCGGTGACCCAGGCGACCGCCCCCATCCCGGTGACCACCACCGCAAAGATTTTCGGATCACTGCCGCCGATCTTCGTCGTCAACCAGCCCGACAGTGCACCGGAGAACATCGTGAGGAATCCGATCGCTGCCGACGCGGTACCCGCGATGTGCGCCACCGGTTCGAGCGAGAGCGCGGTGGCACTCGGCCCGCTGATCCCCGAGCCGAAGAAGAACACGATCATGGGCACGATGAAGCCCGTGATCCCGAGACCGTCCACTCGCGTTCCGATGGTCAGGAGCGCGCCGCCAACGATCAGGATCGTCGTTCCCGTGACGATCAAGACGAGTGGCGGACGACCAGCCTTGAGCATGCGCGACCCGGTGAGCGAGCCGAGCATCAACGCGAAGGCGGTCGCTCCGAAGTAGAGACCGAACGCCTCGGTCGAGACGCCGTACTCCTCCATCAACACGAACGGCGAGTTCGCGATGTACGCGAACTGCGCGGCGAACGTCGCGCACCCGATCAAGAGCGGCAAGCGAGTTCCTGGCGTCGTGAAGAAGGTCGCGAAGCCGCGGACGATTCCTCCCGGCGATGCAACGAGACGCCGCTCGACCGACAAGGTCTCGGTCAGCGTCAGATGGGCAACCGCAATCAGCACCAGTCCCGCGACGGCGAGCGTCGCGAAGATCGCGCGCCAGTTGAACACGTCGAGCATCACACCGCCGATCGACGGCGCGATCATCGGCGAGATCGCCAGTGTCGCGAGCATCGTCGACATCAGGCGCGCAGCCTCCGCCGCGGGTTGCGTGTCGCGGATCATTGCACGCGTGACCACCGGCACCGCCGCACCGCCGATCCCTTGCAGGGTCCGAAATACGAGCAGCATCTCGATGCTCGTGCTCGCCGCCGACGCGACCGCGGTCACCGAGAAGATCAGGAGCCCACCGAGCAACACCGGCCGTCGCCCGACGACGTCGGAGAGATATCCGACGAACAGCTGCGCGACCGCATAGCCGATCATGAACATCGAGAGGTTGAGCTGCGCGGTGTCCGAGCTGATCGCGAACACACGGACGAGCACCGGCTGCGCCGGCAGGCTCATATCAATCGAGAGCGCGATCACCGCGGTCATCGCGGCGAGCGTCAGGACCCATCGCGTCGACCCGATCTCGGTCGGCATGCGTGGGCGGTACATCGAGGCCAACTATCGCAGGTCCGGCCAGCTCTGGCGCAGGTCTGCCCTCCGTACGCTGATCCCGCGGCTGGAACGCTGCGTTCCAGGTGACGGCCCCTGCGAAGCCGCGAAACCGGCGTTACCCTGGCCTCGTGACCAATCCCATCCTAACCCCAGAGTTCGGCTGTGTTGATCCGGCGTTGGCGTAAGCGTAGGCGTCGGCGTAGGCGGCTCATGCGATCATCTTCGTCAGCATCGAGACGATGCGGACCAGCAACGTGTGGCCGTCG
>JACCQV010000046.1 GCA_013813945.1 Deltaproteobacteria bacterium
ACACCGTGCCATCGAGCGCCATCCACCGCGTGCGTTGATACGAGTGGTCGATCGTGGCGCCCGCGATCCACATGTCGAGCGCTTTCTCGATCGCCTCGGTTGCCTCGATCGCATCGGGCTCGCTGTCCCACTCCATGCGGGCGACCCCGACCGCACGCTGCGGGCGCTTGTCGGTGACACCCTCACGGCTCCGCGCGAGCGTGATCACCCGATCGCCGCCCCAGCCTTCCGCGGCGACCGCGGCGGTCGCGGGATCGACGCCGTGCGACCGCAGGAACAGATCGAACGCGAGCTCGCCCCAGACCGTGTCGTGCGCGATGATGTGACCGGGGAGCGCGGTCGGCGCCGGCAGCGTGACGCGCACCGGCTCGTCGCCCGCGAGGTAGCGCTCGGGATGGATGATCTGCTCGGTCGACGTCGGCGGATTCGCGTACGCCTTGTTGACGGCGCTCCACGGCTGCCGCCGGCGCAGCGCAGCGACGAACGACAGGCCCTTGCGATACGGGAAGATCAGCGAGTCGCGGATCGCGAGCGGTGCCTTGTCGAGTGCATCGCCGTTGCCGGGCACCGTCATCGCCTTCTCGATCGCCTGCGTGACCTCCGGGTTGGACCACGGGGCGCCGGTTCCCTGGCGGGCGAGCATCACCTCGATCATGAGCGCGATGCCGTCGCCTTCGACGAGCGCACGCCGCGCTGCCGCCTCGTCGCCCTCGGTCGCGGGCAGGTCCTCGAACTTCTCGAGATCGAATGTCTGATCCTGCAGGCCGTGATCGATCTCGTGCGCGAGCACCAGCTCCGCCCACGCCGGGTCATCGCCCGCGGATTTGGAGATCGTCAGTTTCTTCGTCTTCGGGTCGTAGTAACCGGCGACCTGCTCGGTCAGCAGGTCGATCAAGAGTGCGGAGTAGTCGGTCGCGAGCGGAATCATCCCCCAGCGTGCGAGCGCCAGGCCCTCTGCCTCGGTCTCGCGCCGGGTCTTGTCCTCGCCGGCCATCGCCAGAAGGCGGGCCCGGAGCTCGACCTTGTCGACCACCTCGTTCGGGATCTTGGTCTTGAGCGGCAGCCCGCGGATCTTCGAGACCTCCTTGGCGACCTTGTCGGTGCGCGCGAGGAGCTTGTCGAGGGCGCTCGGCTCGGCGACCGCGGCCGTAGCGCTGCCCAGCAGCACGACTCCGGTCACACCGAGGAGAAAACGACCCATCGGTTGATCGTACACGATGTGCACGGACCGGCCACCTATGGCACGCTCAGCGCCGATGGGTGGACGCAAGGCCTGGGCTGTTCTCGTAGTGCTCGTCACTGGCTGCGGCGACAACCTGAAGGACCCGACGTGTGAGCGAGAGTCCGGACGTGCTTGCACCTGGGCCGGCAAGGCCGGCGTGGTCGGGTTCAACGGCGATGGCCAGCACCGCCTCGACACCGAGCTCTACTGGACGATGGACATGGCGTTCGCGCCCGATGGGACGATCTGGTTCATCGACTGGAACAACCACCTCATCCGTCGCGTCGACAACGACATCGTGACCACCGTGGTCGGCTGGATCGATCCGATCTTCCCTGGTGACGGCCTGAGCGGCACCGCCGAGCGCACGCCCGCCGGCGTCCTGGGCACCGACGTCAAGCTCAACCATCCGACCGACCTCGCGATCACCGCCGAAGGCAAGGTCCTCGTGATGGCGTGGCACAACCACAAGCTGCGCGAGATCGATCCGGTCACCGGCAACGTCCGGATCGTGGCCGGTGGTGGCGCCGGCTTCGTCGGTGATAGCGCAGCGTTCGAGACCTCGTTGTTCCGGCAGCCCAAGGCGCTCGAGCTCGATGCGCAGGGCAACGTGTACATCCTCGACCAGCAGAACTTCCGCGTTCGTAAATGGGACAAGGCGACCAACATGATGTCGACCGTCGCGGGCAACGGCATGCAGGGCTCCGACGGCGATGGTGGTCTGGCGACCGCCGCCAAGCTGTTCTTCGAGGCCGGCTCGAACCCCGAGCCTTCCGGTGGTCTCGCGCTCGCTGCCGGCAAGCTCTACATCGCGGAGACGCTCGCGAACCGGGTGCGCGCGGTCGACCTCGCGACCGGGATGATCGAGACCGTGGTCGGCCCCGAAGCGCAGCTCGCCGGCCCACGCGACATCGAGATCGGACCGGACGGCCACCTCTACATCGCCGACACCGACAACAGCGTCATCCGCGCGGTCGATCTCGCGACCGGGGCGATCCGCACGGTCGCGGGCACCGGGGAGCTCGGCCTCGATCCCGTCGACGGCTTGCTCGCGACCGAGACCAAGCTCGCGCGGCCGTTCGGCATCGACTTCGACCGCGACGGCAACTTGTTCATCTCCGATACGATCAACAGCCGCATCGTCGAGGTGACGCGATGAAGTCCCTGCTCCCCTTGCTCCTGCTCGCTGGTTGCGGTGACGACCCGTCTGCTCCGGTCTGCGACCCGGACGAACCCGGCACGATCTGCACGATCGCCGGTGATGGCAAGAACGGCTACTCCGGCGACGATGGTCCCGCGACGGCCGCGCGCATGTCGTTGCCGCAGGATCTGCTGCGTGCACCGGATGGGATCATCTACATCCTCGACTGGAACAACCACCGCATCCGGTCGCTGCCCGGCGATGGAACGATTCGCCATGTCGCCGGTCGCGGCGAGCTCGGCGGTACGCTCGACGATCCGGCGAACGACGATCTCAACCACCCGACCAGCCTGCTGATGGATGCGAGCGGTACCAAGCTGATCATCGCGGCGTGGCACAACAGCAAGCTGCGCACGATCGATCTGACCACCGGCACGATCGCCGATCAGTGCGGTGACGGGCGCCGCGCCTACTTCGGCGATGGGGGTCCCGCGCTGACCGCGACGCTCGATCTTCCGGCGAGCCTCGCGCACGCACCGAACGGCGATCTGATCGTCATGGATCAGGCGAACCAGGTGATCCGCAAGATCGATGCGACCGGAACGATCACGCGGCTCGCCGGCAAGTGCGTGATCGATGCGCTGCCACCGACCGGTGGTGGACCGTGCGCGGCTGGCG
>JACCQV010000056.1 GCA_013813945.1 Deltaproteobacteria bacterium
GAGGGGGGCGTGATCGCGGGCACGGGAATCCGGGTGGCGGGGGGGCTGGCGGGCATCACCGGCTGGATGCCGTCCTCGGGGCTGGGCGTCCGCCGACCGAGGGGTGGTGCGAGCGGGACCGCGGACACCTCGGGATCCACGGACCATCCGGACGAGAGGTCCGCGATTCGCGCCTTCGTCTCGTCTCCGAGACGACGGCGGGTCCGTTCGTCGTCCGGCACGGGCGAACGATAACATGGGAGCGGCTAGTCGGCGTCGACGCGGAAGTCGAACGGGTAGCGGACCTTGATGACGCCACCACCAGCGGGTGGCTCGATCTCGATCGCGAACATCGTCTCCTGGACGCACTCGCGCACGGTCGCGTCCGTCAGGGTGCTCGCGGCGGCGTCGATCGTGCTCTCGCCGATGACGCCACCCACTCCGGGTTCTCCCTCGATCGTGAAATCCACGATGATCGATCCTCCGAGCTTCGGATTCTGCGCGAGCCCCTGCTCGAAGCACTCGGCGAGCAACGGGATGAGCTCGCGCACCGACGCCTGGATGTACGCCTTGTCGATGTGCCCCTCGGGCAGCGTGGGCGGAGCGGCGGCGGACCCGGACGAGGCCGCGTTGCCGGCCGTTCGCTTCGCCTGCGCCGAGCGGATCTGGTTCAGGAGCTGATGTCGGCCACCGGTCGGATCCGCGAGCCGCCGGACACGCTTCGGTGGTTTCGGCGCGGAGCCCTGGCCCGGCTCGAGCGGCTTCGCAACCGGAGCGAGCGAGCTCCCGGATGCGGGCGCGACCGCCGACGCACGGTTCGACCGGAGCTGGAGCGAGATCACGATTGCCGCCGCAACGCCGAGCACGAGGACGATGGCGGTGACGTTCTGGTTCCTGGTCATGAGCACGAACGCAGGGACACGCGCCGAGCAACGGCGTTGCCATGATCTTCATCGGAAGTTGGCTGTGGTGTCAATGCTGTTGACAGCCCCTGCCAACGAAGATGACATGGAGATCCGTGGCAGTCCCTTTGGCAACGCTTCCGAGCATCCTCGACCGCTACCGGATCGAGGCAGTCGTCGGGAGGGGCTCGTTCGGCCGTGTTCTGCGAGTCGTCGAGGTCGCGTCCGGGGAGCTTCGCGCTCTCAAGATCGTCGCTCGCGGTCCACACGAGGCGATGCTGCTCGACGAGTTCGAACAGCTCGCGCGCCTACGCCATCGCTCGCTTCCCGCTGTCTACGAGGTCGGCCGCACGCGAGAAGCCGTCGAGGATCTCGCGGAGGGTGCGCCGTTCTTCGTTGCGGAGTGGATCGAGGGTGCGCGTAGCGATGCCCGGCCCTGGACGGATCTCGCTGCGCTGTGGTCCCTGCTCGCGGATCTGGCCGGAGCGCTCGCGACGATCCATGCCGGTGGCCTCGTCCATGGTGACGTTGCGCCACAGAACATCCTGATCGCCGCCGATCGTGCGGTGCTCGTCGATCTCGGCCTCGCGTCCGGCGGCGGTGCGCGCGGCACTCCGGCATACATGGCTCCGGAAGCGCTCGCCGGTCACGTCGAGCCGCGCAGCGATCTCTACGGTCTTGGTGCCTCGATCGTTCGCATCGTGAGTGGTCGGCCGCCGTTCGAAGGCGCGACACTCGGTGAGCTCGCGCAACGGATCCTCGCCGGTGCCGCGCCTCGCCCGCTGCCGGGTGTGCCCGCGCCGCTGGCGGATCTGATCCGTCGTCTGCTCGCACGCGATGCATCCGATCGGCCTGCATCGGCGGTGGCAGTGCTCGACGAGCTCGATCAACTCGCGCCCGCGATCGCACCGGGCTCCGCCCGCCGCGCGCGTCCGAAGGTCGGCGCACCACCCGCACCGGCGCGCTGGACCGGCGCAGCGGCAGTCGTCGACGCGGTCACGAGAGACCTCGGCAGCACGGACGCCGCGATCGTGATCGCGGGCATCGCCACGTCAGGATCCCGCCAACTCGCCGATGCGGCAGCACAGCGATGGCAGCTCGCGCAGGTCGCGCGCCAGCAGCCGGCGATCGTGATCGCGGGCGCACTCGACGAGATCGCCGTGTCACTCGGGGTTTCGCCCGCAACGAACGGTGGGCGCGGATGGATCGAGCGGTTCGCCCGAGCGGCTAGGCGCGCGACGGAGCTCGTCGTGATCGATCTCGCCGATGACCCACGCGGGCCGGATCTGCTGGCTGCGTTGACGCGTTCGCCCGGTAGTCGTCCCGTGATCGTCGTCGCCGATTCGCTCGCGACCGCTCGGCCCGGAGTCGCGCTCCACGCGGCGCCGCTGCTCGACGCGATCGGCATCGGCGCACTCGCTGGGTCGATGCTGGGACGAGAGCCACCGATGCCGTGGGCAAAGGCTCTGCTCGGCGCGAGCGGCGGTCACCCGTTGACCGCGATCGAGCTCGTGCGATCGATCGCCGGAGAGCGCGATCCATTCGCCATCGACTGGGCCGCACGCTCGAGCGCCGGAGCCGTCGACCTGCGCGCCAAGCAGCTCAAGGCCATCGCCGCCGGTCCGCGGCGGGTCGCGGCGGCGCTTGCTGCGTGGGGTGGCCGAGCGCGGATCGATCGCGTGCTCGCGACGCTGCGCGCGGAGGGCGGCAAGACCCCCGTGGGTCTCGCCGATGTCGTCGAGCTCGAGCGCGCCGGCCTCGCGCGCCGATCAACTGACGATGTCGTCCTCGATCGCGCGACGCTCGACGCGACGGAGAGCGTGATCGGTGCAGACGCGATCGCCAAGCTCGCTGCGACCGCGCTCGCTGCCGTCGGTCGAGCCGCAGCTCAGCCGGCCGGATCGCCACCCGCCGCAGTCCGCGGACCGACCCAGCCCACCGACGGCCGTGCACCGACCCCACCCACCGCCGGCTTCGAACCGGCGCCGCTCGCTGCGAGGGAAATCGCCGTAGGCGATCGCGCGCGGATTCCGGCGCCGCTCTGGCTCGCGCCGCTACTCGAGCGAGCGCCGATGAACATCGATCGCGCGGCGCTCGCGTGCGAGATCGCCGAGCAGCTGATCGCACACGGCCGCTTCGATCGTGCGATTGCGATCGCGAAGCGTGCGATCACTGCTGCACCGGCGCGCGCGGGCTTGCTCGCGGCACGCGCGTCTGCGGCGGGTGGCGCGTACCGCGAAGCATCGGCCCTCGCGCGCGCGGCCGAGACCGCGGGCGCAGATCCGGTCGAGGCGCAGCTCGTGATTGCCCGGGCCGCGCAGCGCGGCGGGGAGCTGGACGCCGCAGAAGCCGTGCTCGCTCGCCTCCATGCTGCCCACCCCACGCACCCGGAAGTCGCGGGCACGTATGCACGATTGCTCGTGACGCGATCGCGGTACGCGAAGGCGCGCACCGTCGCGGTGACCGATGGCGCGCCCCTGGCGGGACTTCGCGCCGAGGCCGCGGGCCTCGCGGCCTTCTATCTGGGCGCCCTCGACGACGCGGACGCTGCCTTCTCGGCGCTCGAGGTCGCGGCGGTTGCGGCCGATGACACCGCGACGGTCGGGCGTGCACTGTCGCTGCACGGCATGGTCGCCCAGCAGCGCGGTCAGCTCGGGCTCGCGAGTGACCGCTATCGCGAGGCTGCACGGCGGCTCGCCGATGTCGGCGAGCTGCATGCAGCCGCGACCGCTGAGCTCAACCTCGGCACGGTGCTGTCGGAGCGCGGCCGTGCGAGCGAGGCTCTGCCCCGCCTTGCCGCCGCGGGGCGGGTCTTCGCGGAGCTCGGTGCGTCGACCGAGCTGTGTGCCGCCGAGCTCAATCGCGCGAACGCGCTGCTCGCCGTCGGCCAGGTCGAGGATGCGCGTGTCGCTGCCGAGACCGCGGTCGCGCGCGCCGAGGGTGCACCGCACCTGCGTGCATTCGCGCTGCTTGTCCTGGGTGATGCACGCAAGCGACTCGGTGATACCGCCGGAGCGATCCGCGGCTATCGCGAGGCGCTCGCGATCGGGGTCGACCGTGGCGATGCGCACGCACAGCTCAGCGCGCACGTCGCGCTCGCGGAGGCCGGCCAGATTGCCAGTGTCGGCGGCCGGATCGCGGAGGCCGCGCCCGGCGCAGCCTTTGGCGACGCGGCTCTCGCGATCGAGGCGATGTGCGCGAGCCCCGATGATCGCGATCGGTGGACGCTGGCCCGCGGACGGCTCGCGCTCGACGATGGATCGCTGAGCGTGGACCGCGTGCGGTTGCTCGCGATCGCGTGTGCCGAGGCCGCGGCACGCGCGGGTGAGGCGGATCGCCTCGAACGCGCGTTTCGCGGACATGCGATCGCCGCGGCACTCGCGCAGCGCGCCCGCGATGCGGGACTCGCCAGTGTGGAGGCAGACCATGCCCGCGCCGCGCACGCAGCGATGCTCGCTGCGACCGCACAGGCATTTCGCGCGGCTCTCGACGATGACGCCGATCTCGTGCGCCTGCCGGGCGCGAGTGATTCGCCGCGTCGCGATGCCGCTCCACGCGGCGGCCGCGCGGCCCGCGAGCGCGCAGAGGCGCCTCACCTGCGGCGCTTGCTCACGCTGTCGCGCCGCCTCAACACCGAGGCGAGCGTCGAGCGAATCCTCGACGACGTGATCGACACCGCGATCGAGCTGACCGCGGCCGAGCGCGGCTTTCTCCTGCTCCGCCGCGACGGTGGCGAGCTGGCGCCCGTGGTGTCGCGCAACTTCACCACCGGCGATCTCGAGACCGCGCACGGGAGCCCGACCGTGAGTCGCTCGATCGCCGAGCGCGCGGCACAGACCGGCGAGCCGGTCCTGACGGTCGACGCCGGAGTCGACGAGCGGTTCGGGATGGCCGCCTCGGTGGCGGCGCTCCGCCTCCGTTCGGTGCTCGCGGTCCCGCTACGCCAGCGCGGCTCGATCACCGGATGCATCTATGTCGACCATCGGCTTCGCGGTGGCGCCTTCGATGCGGATGCTGCCGCCGTGCTCGGCGAGCTCGCAGACATCGCGGCGATCGCGATCGAGAACGCGCGGCTCACCGAGGACCTGCGTAACACCACGCGCGCTGTCGACGAGCTCAATGGTCGGTTGTCGGCGGAGCTCGCGGAGCGCGATGCCGAGCTGGTTCGTGTCAAGGCGGAGCTTCCGGATCGCGATCGACTGCGTCACGGCTACGAGAAGATCGTCGGCCGCTCGGCAGCGACCGTGCGAATGCTCGACATCATCGATCGGGCGGCGGCGACCGCTCTCCCCGTCGTGATCGTGGGCGAGAGTGGCACCGGCAAGGAGCTCGTCGCGCGCGCACTGCACGATCATGGCCCGCGCAAGGCAGGTGCGTTCGTCGCGATCAACTGCAGCGCGGTGCCCGAGCCCCTGCTCGAGAGCGAGCTGTTCGGTCATGTGCGTGGTGCCTTCACGGGCGCCGAGCGCGATCGTCGCGGCTTGTTCGAGGTCGCCGATGGCGGGACGCTGTTCCTCGACGAGATTGCCGATACGAGCGCTGCCATGCAGGCGAAGCTTCTCCGCGTTCTTCAGGACGGCATGATCCGACGCGTCGGCGACACGGCCACCCGGAAGGTCGACGTCCGCGTGATCGCGGCGACCCAGCACCCGCTCGCCGATCTCGTGATCGCGGGCCGGTTCCGCGAAGATCTTCGGTTCCGACTCGAGGTGATCACGGTGCCGGTGCCGGCGCTCCGCGATCGCGACGGTGACATCCCGATCCTTGTCGAGCACATGCTCGCCGCGCTGACCCCGGGCGTACCCGCACCCAAGATCACTCGCGCGGCTGTTCGCGCGCTCGCGCAGCACCGCTGGCCGGGAAACATCCGCGAGCTCGAGAACGCTCTCGCGCGCGGCGTCGCGATGGGCGGAGACGTGATCGACGTCGGCGATCTTCCGGAAGCGATCGCACAGGCCGCAGCGCGCCCTGAGCCGGCAAAGCCTGCGCTCGGCGAGGATCTGCGTCTCAAGCCGGCACTCGGTGCAACCGAGCAGGCGTACATCACCGCGGCGATGTCACGCGCCAAAGGCAACCAGACCGTCGCCGCTCGCCTGCTCGGCCTGTCGCGGTTCGGGCTCCAGAAGAAGCTACGCCGGCTCGCGGGCGATGACGACGCTTCCGACGAGGACTAGCCGGCAGCCGGCGCGTGACAGACAGCCTCGAGGTGGTGGCCATCGGGGTCGAGCACGAACGCACCGTAGTAGCTCGCGTGATAGCGGGGCCGCGGGCCCGGGGCGCCGTTGTCGGCCGCGCACGATCAGCTCGCGGTCGGACGCGCCGCGCGGATCCGGCGCCACGCGATGTCACAGAGCTTGCTGATCATCTCGACGTAGGTCATGCCGGCGACGGCCGCAGACCGCGCGACTCCAGCATCGGGGGAGATGTCGGGGTTCGGATTGACGTCGATCACCCACGGTTGCCCCTCCTTGTCGACGCGCAGATCCACGCGCGCGTAGTCGCGCAGGCCGTGCGACTCCCACGCGCCGCGAGCAGCCTGCTCGCATCGTGCGATCAGCGCGGGGTTCGCATCGCGGAGCGGGACCGGCTTGGTCCCGGCGTAATCGACGTGGGCCTCTTCCCACTTCGCCGCGTAGCTGACGATCCGCGGTCGCCCTGCCGGCATCGCAGCGAAATCGATCTCGTGGAGCGGCAGCATCTCGAGGGTGTCCGCGTTGCCGATCAGCGTCACGTTGATCTCGCGGCCGTCGATGTAACGCTCGGCGAGCACCGGCTGTTCGAACTCCAGCATCATGTCGCCCGCCCGCTTGCGCAGCGCTGCCGGATCGCGAACGAGGTTCTCCTCGGTGATGCCGACGGATGCATCCTCGTGAGCCAGCTTGAGGAACCACGGGTAGTCGAGTCCGTCGATCGCAGGATCCGCGAGATCCTCGATCGTTGCGAGGAAGCGATGTGGTGGCGTGGGGACTCCGCGGCCGATCAGGATGTCCTTGCTGCGTCGCTTGTGCAGACAGGCCGCGAGCGCTGGCAGATCTGAACCGGTGTACGGGATGTCGAACAGATCGAGGAGGCCCGCGAAGGTCGGCTCGTTGCGCGGGTCGCCCGCCATCGACTCGCACAGGTTGAACACGAGGTCAGGCTTGGTCTCGCGCATCATCGCGAGCACGTCGAATACCTCGCGGCCTTGCAAGCCGACGAGGTCGACGACGAAGCCCGCATTCTTGAGCGCGCCGGCGATCGAACGTGCCGAGATCTCGACCGAGCTGACGTCGATGCCGGGGCCGGTGAGCTCCGCGTCGTAGTCGGTGTTGTGGAGAACGATGATCCGGGCCGGCGCCATACGAGATCGCAGTTAACCACCGGAAGCGAGCGCTGTCACCACGCGATGTCCGACCTCGACTGCGACGGTCTCGGCGTCGATCGGTGATCCACGCAAGGTGGACAGCGAGACCTGCGGTGTCGCGAGGCCACATGGACGGATTTGCGCCCATGCGTCGCGCGGTGTCGCGACATCGAGTGCGAACCCATGAATGCTCACGCCGCGCGCGACATGGATGCCGCACGCCGCGAGCTTTGCTCCGTCCTTCCACAGCCCGGCAGGATCGCGTTGCCACGTCGCGCCACCGCCACCGAACACCGTGCATGCATCGGCGATCGCACGGGCGACGCGCTCCAGGAAGTCGACGACGCTGCGGATCTTGACGATCGGATAGATCATCAATTGCCCGGGGCCGTGATAGGTCACGTCACCACCGCGCTCGATCTGCTCGATCGTGACGCCGGCCGCGGCTAGCGCCTCGGGTGTGGCGAGGATATTCGCGCGATCGGCCGACCGCCCCAGCGTGATCACCGGCGGGTGCTCGCACAGGTAGACCACGCCATCAGCGCCGGCCCACACACGCTCGCGAGCTGCGAGCTGATCGGCGAGCACGCGGCGATAGTCCGCGCGCCCGAGCCAGTGCCAGGCGAGCGCCACGATCGGACTAGCCCGCCAGCAGCTCGTCGAGCAGCTGATCATCCACGTAGTGGAGTGGCGCCGCTGCGCTGACCACACCGACCCCGGTCGCGATCAGTGCCGCGACGAGCTGGTCGCCGCACATCACCGCGATCGAGCGGCCTGCCCGCTCGAGCTCCTTCTCCGCGTCCTCCGACAGCTCGGGACCGGAGATCAGGATGCCCGCGACGAGGTTCTTGGCCTCGACGCCGACTCGCAGCTCACCGATGCCGCGGCGGTCGATCGGCTCGGCGCCAGAGCGTGCACTGATCAGCACCATGCGCTCGATGCCCGGTGCAGTCGCCTGCGCGTAGCTGATGCCACCGATCCGCTTGACCCATGCGATCTCGCGATATCCGGCAGCGACGAGGTAGGCGTGGATCAGCCGCTCGAAGCCCGCGGGGCTCGCCTTGATGATCCTCTGCGCCAGCGCCCGATGCGTGGCACCCGCGAGTCGCGACATGGCCGTGGCCACGCCCGCCTCGGCATCGGCCGTCTGGCTCATCGAGACGGGGCCCGGTGCGAACAGGTCGCGGCCGCGATAGACGATCCGCGGTCGCAGCCCGAGGGTGCGGTAGCTGCGCTCGTCGCCGAGGAGCTCGGCCTTGAGCTGCGGAGCGAGCTGCTCGGGATCCGTCTCGACGAGGTTGCGCTTGCGCATCATCGCCGCGAGCTGGCGCACGGGGAGCGGCTGCCCGTTGCGAAGCTGCGCGAACACCGTCGCGGCGGCATCGCCGAGCGGCGTGCCGACCCGCGCCAGCGCATCCTGCTCGCCGCCGACGGCCTGCTCGCGCGGGATCGTGACGGGCGGCTGCAGCGGGCGCTGATACGCCTGCGAGCTCTGGGCGTTCTGCGGCGGGCGCTGCTCGTGGCGCTGCCCACCCCGACCACCCTGCTGCGGCTGGCCGCCCTGC
>JACCQV010000063.1 GCA_013813945.1 Deltaproteobacteria bacterium
GCGAAGCATATCCGGTATGCTGCGCGCCGACACGCATGGGTATGGAGGTTCTGATCGTGTTCCTGTTCCTGATCGGGAACGGGGTGTTCGCGGGGGCGGAGATCGCGATCCTCAGCGTGCGCAAGACGCGACTATCGGAGTTCCTGCGCCGGCGCGACAAGCGGGCGATCGCGATCAAGAAGCTCCGCGACCACCCGGAGCGGTTCCTCGCGACCGTCCAGATCTGCATCACCACGTTCGGCACGGCGGCATCCGTCTATGGCGGCGCAAGCCTCGAGCCGATTCTCGCGGAGCAGTTCTCCAAGATCGGGCTCGGTCACGGCGCGTCGCTGGTGATCGTCGTGATCATGATCGTGTACATCGAGCTCGTCGTCGGCGAGCTCGTGCCGAAGTCGCTCGCGCTGCGCTACTCCGATCGGTATTCGTTCCTGGTCTCGCGTCCGCTCCTCTGGGTCTCGGTCGCCGCCCGGCCGATCGTGTGGACGCTCACCGTGTTCTCGAACCTCGTGCTGCGGTTCTTCGGCGACAAGACCACGTTCACCGAGACCCGGCTGTCGCGCGATGAGCTCCAGGAGCTCGTCGAGGAAGCGGCGAAGACGGGGTCCGTCGATCCGCGCGCCAGCGAGATCGCATCGCGGGCTCTCGGGTTCGCCGATGTCACCGTCGCCGAGGTGATGGTGCCGCGGACGCGCGTCGTCGCGTTACGGCGTGGCGCGCCGCCCGAAGAAGTGCAACGGACGATCCTGGAGGAGGGCCACACCCGCATGCCGGTGTACGACGGCTCGATCGACAACATCGTCGGCTACGTCGTCGCCCGCGATGTCCTCGCTCTGGCATGGGAGAAGGGCCTGCTCGTGCTCGAGGACATCCTGCGTCCGCCGCACAAGGTGCCAGAGGGCACGCGCGCACTCGATCTGCTGCGCGAGATGCAACGCCGGCGCACGCAGATGGCGGTCGTGGTCGACGATCACGGCGGGCTGTCGGGCCTGGTCACGACCGAGGACCTGATCGAAGAGCTGGTCGGCGACATCATGAGCGAGGACGACGTTCCCGAGCAGTTCTTCACGCGCGAGCCGTCCGGGACGATCCTGGTCCAGGGCTGGGCCGCCGTCCGCAAGGTGAACCGCGACCTTCACCTCGACCTGCCGGTCGGCAAGGACCGGACGACGATCGCCGGGTTGTGCATGTCGCTCGCACAGGCGATTCCACAAGCTGGCGAGCGGTTGACCACGGACAACGGCACGGTCCTCGAGGTCGTCGAGGCGTCGCCGCGGCGGGTCCGGCGGGTGCGGATCCACCCCGTCTCGCTGGGGGACGAGGGTGGGGCCGCCGAAGACGACGCGACCGAGAACGGTTGATCGGCCCTTCCCGATCCTCGACCTACCCTGATCGTGTACGATCGTCTCGATGACGGTCATCGCGCGCGACCAGGTCGCGTCCGACCATCTCGTCTACGCCTGGCCGTTCCCGATCGGTCCGGAATGCGAGGTGTCTTGTTCGGACGATGAGCAGGTCGTGATGTGCCCGGCGTGGATGGTCGGCGATCGTCTCGGCCCGGGCCGACACCGCTGGCGGACCCCGGATCCGACCCGTCCGGTCGGCGCGTTCTTCGTCCTGACCGCACCGGTCGAGGTTTCGTTCGACATGGTGACGAGCTTCATGATCCCGAGCACCGGCCAGCCGATCCGGTTGCGTGCGAGTGGCTCCCTTCAGGTGAGGTGCGCGGATCCGGGACTGCTGATCGCGCAGTTCGTCGGCTTGCCGTTCGACTCCGTCAACGAGGGGGTGATGCGCAGCGTCTCGCGCAGCCTCGAGCGCATGCTCGCGCGCCTGCTCACGCGCCGCGTGGTGATGTCGCAGACCCCGGTGGCAGTGACCGACGCGGGAATGCTCCCCGGGATCATCGAGGAGCTGATCGCGTACAACCCGACCGCCGGCGCGGTGTTCGGTGTCGAGCTGATCCGGATGGGGCACCTCGTCATCGCGGCAGACGATGGCTCCACGCCGTAC
>JACCQV010000064.1 GCA_013813945.1 Deltaproteobacteria bacterium
AACGGTTTCGTAAACCGTAGGTCGCCCGTTCAAACCGGGCTAGCGGCTCCAAGACGCAAGGGACTTCGGGTTCCGGCGTGGTGCCCTCCCGGCCTTCGACGCGCGGGCCGGGCGTGAGCGCACGGCGTGCCGGAGTGCTCGTGAATATTCCGCTAACGCTGCATTTTCACGATGGCGCGCCGCGGCGCGAGTCTTGCGAGCGGTTGAACGGTCATGCCCACGCAGACCGCTGCCGTGTTCACCATGGAGAAGGAAAGCTCTCTCGCGGGGCAGGACCTCGGAAGGCAGATCAGGTCCTCCATGGCCGAGCGCCCTGATGCCGTGGTGGTGTTCGCGTCTGGCGAGTTCGAGCATGGGGCACTGCTGCACGCCTTGCGAGAGACCTGTCAGCCCGGCGTTCTCGTCGGCGCGTCATCCGCAGGCGAGTTCACCGGTCGCCAGCGTGGCGAAGGTTCTGCCTGCGCGCTCGCGGTGCGATCGAGCGATATGCGGTTCGCGGCCGGCTTCGGTACGCAGGTCAGCAAAGATCGCGCAGCGGCAGCCGCCCAGGTCACGGCCGGGTTCAATGGCCTTCGCAGCCATGACTTCGAGTATCGCACCGCACTGATCATGACGGACGCGCTCGCCGGGCACGCCGACGATCTGATCGAGCAGCTGACGATCGCGACCGGCGGTGGCTACGAGTTCGCGGGCGGCGGCGCCGGCGACGACGCGAAGTTCTCGCGCACCCACGTGTTCTGCGGAGCTCAGGCGATGACCGACGCGTGCGTCGGACTCGAGATCCTGTCGCACAAGCCGCTCGGCATCGGCGTGCAGCATGGTTGGCAGCCGGGCAGCGAGACGCTTCGCGTGACCGACGTCAGCGGCGCGAGGTTGATCAGCCTCGATGGCTTCCCGGCCGTCGAAGCCTTTGAGCAACACGCCGAGCGAACGGGGCAGAAGCTCGACCGCTCTGCCCCGCTCCCATTCTTCCTCCACAACATCATCGGAATCGAGACCCCGAACGGACATCGCTTGCGCGTGCCGCTCTCGATCGATGCCGCCGGTGCGGTGACCTGTGCGGCGGAGATTCCGGCGGGGTCGCGCGTTCACATCATGAAGACGAGCGCGAGCTCCGCGACCGAGGCTGCGACCGAGGCCGCGACGTCCGCGCTGCGTGCGCTCGGCGGCAAAGCTTCGGCGGCACTGTTCTTCGATTGCGTGGCCACGCGGCTGCGCCTCGGCGACATGTTCGGCTTCGAGCTCGAGGCGGTGCAGGCAGCACTCGGCAGCGGGCAAGTCGTTGGTTGCAATACGTACGGACAGATCGCGCGGGCGGACGGGCAATTTGGCGGTTTCCACAATTGCACCGCCGTGGTCCTCGCGTTCCCAACGTGAATGCGAGCACGACCCATCGCCTGATCGCATCGCTGGCCGACCCCGCCGAGCGAGGCGCGAACATTGGAAGGTTGGCCGAGCACCTCCGCGCGCAGGCCGTCTTCGTGTTTGCACCGGATCGTGACGTGGGCGGCAAGCTCCTCCCCGCGCCCGGCTTTCCGGCGACGTTGCCGTCGAGCCGAGGCTGGCGCGAGCTCCTTGCGCGCGCGCTCACGGTGGGCACGCACAGCGCTGAGGTCGCGTTCCCGACGCAATCCGAGACTGCGCCGGCAGTCGCGTACTCGTATCCGGGCGTGACCTACGTCGTGGTCGGTGCGACCGTCGCCGATGACGAGCTCCACGAGCAGCTCGCCGTCACCGCGCCCCTCCTCGCCGCGGCGTTGCGCGCAGAGACCGTCGCGGTGTTCGCGCGGAGCGAGATCGAGATTGCCAAGGAATCGGTTGAACGTGCCGTGAGCTTGACGCGCGCACTCGATCGCGCGCGCCATGAAGCGGAGCATGCCACCCGGGTAAAGGACGAGTTCCTCGCGATGCTCGGCCACGAGCTGCGGAATCCGCTCGCGCCGATCGTCACCGCGCTGCAGATGCTTCGCCTCGAAGGGGTCAGCGAAAAAGTTCAAGGCGTCCTCGAGCGCCAGGTCGCGCACGTCCAGCGCCTGGTGGACGATCTGCTCGATGTCTCGCGGATCACGCGAGGCAAGGTCGAGCTGCACAAGGAGCGGACCCAGGTCGCGTCGATCGTGCACCGTGCCCTCGAGATGTCGCGCCCTCTCCTGGAGCAGCGTCGCAACGTCATCGATCTCGACGTTGCCGAGAAGGGTCTCCCGCTCGAGGTGGATCCCGTTCGCCTCGCCCAGGTGATGGCGAACCTGATCACCAACGCCGCGAAATATTCCGAGCCGGGCAAGCGGATCTCGATCCGGGCGAAGCGAAAAGGCGGCCTGATCCAGATCTCCGTGGAGGATGAAGGCATCGGGATCGACCCGACCATGCTCGACCGCGTGTTCGACAACTTCATCCAGATCCGCGAGGGCGGTCTTGATCGCGCGCGCGGCGGTCTCGGGCTCGGCCTCGCGATCGTCCGCAACCTCATCGACCTTCACGGCGGCAACGTTCGCGCCTACAGCGACGGGCTGGCGCGAGGCTCGCAGTTCGTCGTCGAGCTCCCGGTACACACGGCGACAGCGGACATCCCGGCGCTCCCCAAGCCCGTGCTGCCTCCGAATACGACGGCAGGCATGCGCGTCCTCGTCGTCGACGACAACAGCGATGCTGCCGATCTGCTGGGCGAGCTCCTCACCGACCACGGCCACGCCGTCTACGTCGCGCACAGCGGCCTCGAAGCATTACAGCTGCTCGCGAAGTTCACGCCGGATGCCGCGCTGCTCGACATTGGCCTTCCTGTGATGGACGGCTACGAGCTCGCCCACGCACTGCGCGGTTCGATTCCGTCGATCCGGCTGATCGCGCTCACCGGCTACGGCGCCCCCGACGATCGTAGGCGCACGACCGAGGCCGGCTTCGACGCTCACCTCACGAAGCCGGTATCGCTGTCAACGGTGACGAGCACGCTCGACGCGCTTCTGTCGCCCTAGCCGTCCCGCCGGATCGTCGAACGCTATTGACCCGGGACTGTCCGATCGGCTCAATCGTGGGATGGTTCGTCTGCTTGCGGTGGTAGCTGTGCTGCTCGGTGCGTGTGGGGGCGACGACGACTCGATTGCGCTGTCGATCGAGTCGCCCGCACCGGGCGCGCAGATCGCCCGCGACAGCCTCGACGGCGTGGGGGCACTGGTCGCCTCGGTCGCGGTTGACGTCGACGTGTCGGGATCACCGGCGCGCGTCGCGCTCACGGTCGGTGACGTCCTGATCGGCGATCTCGATGCCGCGGGCGGTGCGCTCGCGAGCCTCGCTGCGCCGGGCCCGGCGACCCTGACGGCGACGGCATTCGATGCGGACGGCAATGCGCTCGCCACGGCAACGGTCGACATCGTCGTCGTCGATCCGACGCTCGCGGATTGCCACGCCTGGCTGGATCTCTACGGGGTTGGCTACACGGTGGGTCCTGTCCGGATGGGCGTTGCGGATCCGGTGACCGCGATGATGCCGATCAATGGCGTCGCGTACCGCACCGGCGGTGCACCACGCACGGCGATGTACGGCGACTGCACCTTGATCAAGTCACTCGCCGAGGCGGCATCGATCTGGCGCGCGCGCGGGGTCGTCGAGGTCACCGACCTCGGCGTCTACAACTACCGCTGCATCAACAACTCCGGGACACCGCCGAACTGCACCATCGGACTTTCGGAGCACTCGTTCGGCAACGCGATCGATCTCGCGAGCTTCAAGGCCACCGAAGGAACGACCTACTCCGTCAAAGACGACTGGGTCATCGATCCGGCGCCGTACAAGACGTGCATGGATCCGACGGTGCCGGGCAAGGACGCCTTCATGCACGAGATGATCTGCGCGATCAAGGCGCGCGGAATCTGGAACATCGTGCTGACCCCAAACTACAACTCGCTGCACCGCGACCACTTCCACGTCGACCTCACCGCCGGCGCAAACACGATCAAGGGACCGCCCGCTCCTACGGAGTGAACACGTCGTGCGTGGCGACCGCGCCGAACGCCTGCTTGTCGGCGCCACCGGGAACGTAGAGGCTCCCAGCCACGACCGCCGCACCCATGCCGTGGCGCGGTGAGATCATCGGCGTCAGCATCTCCCACGTGTTGGTCGAAGGCGTGTACGCCTCGACCTCGGCAAACACACCGGATGCGGTTGCCGGGTTGCCCTCACCACCGACGACGATGATCCGATCGCCGATCACGCCGCAGGCCGTTCCACCACGCGGCGTCGGCATCGCCGCGCGCGGCACCCAAGTGCCACCCGGCGTGTACTCCTCGACCGAGCCCGTGCGCGCGTTGATGTTCCCGGCACGGCCGCCGACCACGTAGAGCTTGCCGCCGAGAACACCGCCGCAGCCATGGTCCCGGTCTCCTGGAAGAGATGGAAGTCCGGTGGTCCAGGTGCCCGTGGTCGTCTCGAGCGCGCTGACGTCGGACACCGCGCCGTTGCGGAGCCCCCCGGCGACGTAGATCGTCGTGCCGATCGCGCCGCTGACCGCGGCTCCACGCTGCGTACCCGCGGGCATCGCCGCGTGCTCCGTCCACGTGGTCGCGCCCGAGCTCGGATCCCACGACCACACGTGGCCGACCGGGACGAAGTTCAGGGTCTCCATCGCTCCGATGATCCAGATCGTCATGCCCACGGTCGTCGCGTTGATGTGGTGCACGGGTCGCGGCAGTGCGGGCCCCATCGACCAGGCGCAGGTGCTCGTGTCGAATACCTGGACAGTCGCCAGCACGGCGAGGCTGTCGTTGATCCCGCCGAGGACGTACAGCCTCGACCCGACGGCAACGGTCGCGGTCTCCTGTGCCGGGCCCTGGGCGAGCGCGGGCGCCAAGGTCCAGCCCGCCGCCGGCCCACAGGTCGACACGGCATCTGGTTCGCTGCCATCGACGGGTGGCGTCGACGCACCGTCGCCACAGCCGACCATCGCGAGGACCAGGAGTCGGCGCATTCCGAATCGTGCCCTTATCCTGGCGGCTTGTCTGTTCCGTACGACCCGACCCGGAGCTGTACACGGCGGTCAACGGCGCGTTCGCGACGTTTGTCCTCCAACCGAACTGGGCTTGTAACGAGTCGTATACAGGGGTATCGGTTGGGGTCAAACGGATCGGGTGCAGCGCGGTGCTGCAGGCACAGCGATTGGTCGGGCCGCCAATCGAAGAAGGCGCTCCCTGTGCTTGCCCTTTCATTCTCCATGCCCGATCTCGCCGAGTGGCGTTCGCTCGTCACTCGCGAGCCGGTCGCCTTCCTGGTTGACATCGACGGCACGCTCGTCGACTACGCCGCGACACCTCAGCTCGCGCCGCTCGAAGCAACGACCACGGAGGTTCTGACCGAGCTCGCCGCGACCGGTGCGCACGTCGTCATCGTGTCGGGCAGGCCGCTCGAGTCCGTCGCGTCGCTGGTCCCACTCGTCCCCGGTGCGACGTGGGTCGCCGAGCACGGCGCGTGGCGGCGGTTGGGTGCCACATGGGAAGGTCCGCAACGCACGAACCCCGAGCTCGATGACCTCGCCGAGACTCTCTCCCTGCTCGCCCGCGCCCCAGGCGCTCGGTTCGAGCGCAAGTCGCTGTCCGTGTGCTTCCACTGGCGGATGGTCACGGAGCCGGCTCGCACCGTCCTGGTCGAAGCGGCGGAGGTCGCGTGCGAGCAGTGGCTCGACACGAACGCGGACAACGAGCTCCTGTTCGGTCAGGACTCGATCGAGGTCCGGCCGCGCCATGTCCACAAGGGCAGCATCGTCCGTACGATCCGCGACCGGATTCCCGGTGTCCGGATCATCGCGCTCGGTCACGACGTCACAGCAGGAGACATGTTTAGGGAGCTCGTGCCCGGCGATGCCGCCATCACGATCGGCGGCTCGTGCGCGCGTACATCGATGGCCGCAACGCTGGCCGACCCTCCCGCCGTGCGTGCCTTCCTTAGCTGGGCCACGAACCAGCGCGCCGGACGGATCACGGTCGCGCCGCCTCTCGGCCCCGCCGTGACTACATGCCTCGTGCCCGGACAACGGGCGCTCGTTGTCCTGTCCAACCGGATGCCGGAGCCATCGGTAAGTCGGCGCCGGGAGGTCGGCGGACTGGTTGCGGCACTCGAGCCTGCGCTGGCGGAACGCTCCGCGATCTGGCTTGGCTGGAGTGGTCACGACCGCGAGGTCCCTGGCGCACCTGTCATCGATGCGCTTGCACGACCCACGCGCGCTGCGTTTGACCTTCAGCCGGAACTACGGGCCCGGTATTACAGCGGGTTCTGCAACCGCGCGCTGTGGCCGCTGTTCCATCAGTTTCCCGGTCGTGTTCGCTACACCGACGACGACTGGACGGCATACGTGGAAGCGAACCAGATCTTCGCTCGCCACGCCGCTGCGTTGACGACGATCGACGGGACGATCTGGATTCACGACTATCACCTGTTACTGGTCGCCCGTGAGCTGCGCGCACTCGGTCACCGCGGGCCGATCGGATTGTTTCTGCACGTGCCTTTTCCACCTCGCGACATGCTCGAGACACTGCCGTGGCGTGGCGAGATCATCTCCGCGCTGCTCGAGCTCGACCTCATCGGGGTTCACGCCAAGCGCTGGCAGGAGAATCTGCTGTCCTCGGTCGTCGCATCCGGTGCGGCAACGCTCGACGGGTGCCGCCTCGTGCGTCCGGAGCGCTCCACCGAGGTCGGGGTGTACCCGATCGGGATCGATCCGACGCCATTTCGTGAGGTGATCGAAGACTCGCCCGACGTCGAGGGGCTGCGCGTGGCACTGGGTGATCGGAAGCTCGTGCTCGGTGTCGACCGCCTCGATTACTCCAAGGGGGTACCCGAGCGCCTGCTCGCGTTCGAGTGCCTGCTCGAGCGATGTCCCGATTGGCGACGGCGAATCTCGTTTATCCAGATCTCGGTACCGTCGCGAGCCGAGATTCCCGAGTACGCGGAGATCCGCGCACGTGTGGAGAGTCTCGTCGGACGCATCAACGGTCGGTTCGGCGAGGCCGACTGGGTTCCCGTCCGGTATCTCTACCGCTCGTTCTCCCATCAGGTGCTCGCGCAGCTCTACCGGCTCGCCGATGTCGCACTGGTGACGCCGCTCCGTGACGGGATGAACCTGGTCGCCAAGGAGTTCGTGGTCTCGCAAGACCCGACACGCCCTGGCGTGCTCGTCCTGTCGCAGTTCGCAGGCGCAGCGGAACAGCTCTCTGCAGCCCTGCTGACCAACCCGTATCATCCGAACGGGCTCGCCGCGGATCTCGACATCGCGTTACGGATGCCTGCGGAGGAGCGGATCGCTCGCCATCGCTTGCTGAGCGCAGCCATCGAGCGCGGCGGCGATGCGAGTGCCTGGGCGACGGCCTTCCTGGATCGACTCGAGAGCGTCGTCGCAGAGGAAGCAACGTGCGACCGCAGGAAGCTCACGTCTCGCGGGTAAGCTCGTCGATCAGCAGCTGGAGCATCGCGGAGCCCTTCGCGATCGTGTCGTGATCGGCGCGACCCAGCGCACGACGCACGGAGCCCTCGACGGTTCCCGCCCGGATCCGATTGATCGCCAGTCCCGCCGGAGTCAGCCGGAACCGAGCGAGCCGGCGATCCAGAGGGTCGACCGCGCGCCGGAGAAATCGCTGGCGCTCCAGCCGCCCCAGGATTCCAGTCAGCGTGCTTGGATGGATCCCGAGCATCTCGGCGAGCTCGCGCGCCGTGATCTCCGGCATCTGCCCCACGACGCGGATCACGAGGCGCTGGGGCCCGGTTACCCCGATCGTCCTGCCCATCCGCTTCGAGCTGACCTCGAGGGCGTGAGCGAGACCCCAGAGCTTCTGCATGAAGCGCAGCGTCTCGCCCAGCGGACGCGGTTGCTCTTGCTGACGCTTCGCCGCTCGCATGCGGTCCAGGATAACCCGCTACCTGGAGGACTGACGATTCTTGTCTATGATCGCGATCAAGATCATCACGAAGCCAGCGAGCCGCGGCAAGAAGACGAGGTGCGCATGCTCGGAAGCTTCGACGTCGAAGGTCCGGATCACCCAGCCGAGCGAGAACATGCAGAACGCCGCGGCGAACCAGACGAAGAACCGATCGCGGCTGAGCCGCCAGAACTTGAGGAAGCGCAGCCCGATGACGAACGACGCCATCACCAAGAGCCCGGCCACGAAGACGTGAGCCGTCATGACTCCTCCCAGATCAGGCCGATCAACAGCAGGAGCATGGACGCGAGTGCGGTGCCGGAGCGAACGAGCGAGAAGTCGATGTCCGCGACGAGCACGAGAT
>JACCQV010000132.1 GCA_013813945.1 Deltaproteobacteria bacterium
ACGAAGATGATCGCATGAGCCGCCTACGCCGACGCCTACGCTTACGCCAACGCCGGATCAACACAGCCGAACTCTGGGGTTAGTCGCGAGGCGCGTCGTAGTGCACGAGCTCGGCCTCCGCGACGCCGAGCGGAGTCGGCGCGCGCATGCGGAGCGGAACCCGTGCAGTGTCATCCGAGATCCACACCGTGAACGGGTGCTCGGTCCCGACGGTCCCGTCGTAGCGGATCGCGGGACGATTACCGACGGGGAAGAGAACGCGGCCCGAGTTGACGACCGTGACCTCGGTACCGCCGCCGAACCACAACCGGAACGTGGCGCGATCACCCGGCCGGGAAATCCAGCCGCGCAGCAGGCCAGCTGCGGAGTGTGCTTCGTGCCGATCGTTGGTGATGCCCCACGACTGGCTGTGCTCGTTGTGGTCGGGCTTGCCGAGGACGACCATCCACTCCTCCTTTCTCATCGACATCGGCGCGCCGCGCTCGAGATCGAGCGTGGTCGTCAGCTCACCGCGATAGTCGGTCGCGATGGCGATCACGCCCTCGCCGATCGCCTGCGACTTCACGATGATCGCCTGGCGACCGCTGATGAGGCCCGGCTGACCGACGGCGGTCTGCACCCTACCGACGGTGATCCCGCGCAGCGTGATCAGGAACTCCATCGTCTCGCCCGGGTTACCGTGCAACCGGTTCAGCGTCACCGCGGGGGGCAGCGCGACCGCTTTGGCGGCGGGCGGTGCCGGGGGAGCGATGGCGCACCCGACCAGGACGAGGGCGAGGAGTGCCTGGTGCACGACGGGGAAACGCACGAGCTCCGATCCTCGCGCACAATATCTTCGGGTGGTCAGCGGACCGGCTCACCCCTCGTGACGTCGCGCGGCCCGCCCGCCTCGCGTGCGACCGTCAGCTATTGCCACGCCACCGAGCGTGGTGGTCTGCTCGCACCATGAAGACAGGGTTGATCGCGGTGATCGTCGCGCTGCTGTGTGCACCAACGGTGGCGGAGGCGTTCTGTGGATTCTACGTGGCGGGCAGCGACAAGCAGCTGGTCGCCGATGCGACGCAGGTGGTGCTGATGCGCAAGGGGACTCGCACCGTGCTGTCGATGCAGAACAACTACAAGGGACCACCCGAGGCGTTCGCGATGGTGATCCCGGTGCCAACGGTCCTCAAGGAGGCCGACGTCAAGACGCTGCCCAAGGAGGTGTTTGCGAACATCGAGCGCATGGGCGCGCCGCGGCTCGTCGAGTACTGGGAGCAGGACCCGTGCGCGCCGGAGCCCCAGTACGAATCCCGGAGGATGGCGTCGTCGGTAGCGCGACCTGCGTCCGCAGCGCCGAAGAAGAAGGCCGAGGATCTCGGCGTCACGATCGAGGCGCAGTTCACGGTCGGCGAGTACCAGATCCTGATCCTGTCGGCCAAGGAGTCGACGGGCCTCGACACGTGGCTGCGGCAGGAGAAGTACAGCATCCCGAAGGGCGCCGAGCCGCTGCTGCGGCCGTACGTCGAGAGTGGGATGAAGTTCTTCGTCGCGAAGGTCGATCCCAAGAAGGTGAAGTTCGTCGACGGGCGCGCGGAGCTCTCGCCGCTCCGGTTCCACTACGACACGGATCAGTTCGCATTGCCGATCCGTCTGGGCCTCGCCAACAGCTCGGGGACGCAGGACCTGATCGTGAGCATCCTCGCGCCGTCGCAGCGCTACGAGGTCGCGAACTACAAGAACGTCACGATCCCGACGAACCTCGATGTCGAGAACTCCGTGCGCGACAAGTTCGGTGCGTTTTATGCGGCGCTGTTCGACCGCACGATCGAGCAGAACCCGGGCGCGGTCGTGACCGAGTACGCGTGGCAGGCAACGAACTGCGATCCGTGCCCCGGCCCGGTGATCAGCACCAACGATCTGATGACGCTCGGTGGTGATGTCCTCGAAGGAGCGCAGCTCGCAGCGCCGGACAAGACGACCCCTCCGCCGCCCCCAGGCAAGCAGCCGGCGCGCCCGATGCCGTCGCCATCGAAGCGCCGGTTCTCGGGCGGCTGGGGCATGGACTTCGTCCTGACGCGGTTGCACGCGCGGTACGGCAAGGAGATCACGAACGACCTCGAGTTCAAGGCGGCGCCTCCGATCGTCGGCGGTCGTGAGTTCCTGACCGACGGCAAGAAGCTCGAGGAGGGCGCGAAGCCCGCGAGCGTGAACAACTTCCAGGGGCGCTACGCGATCCGCCACAAGTGGACCGGCAAGGTGGCCTGCAAGAACCCGCGTCGCGGTCGGTGGGGCGGGCCGCCGAACGGTCAGCCACCGACGCCGAAGCCGGCGCTCGGTCTGGCGTTCGCACCGCGTGGTCAGGTCCAGCTCGCGCGCTCGATCAAGGGCGACGTCCCCGAGATCGGGCTCAAGAAGGGCGTGCTCGCGCCGGTGCCGAAGCTGGCGCCGAAGAAGCCCTGAGCAGGCGTCGCCTGCCAGACGACACCTGCGTGGTGGCCGGATACGCTTCCGCGTTTGCGACAAGCAAGTACGCGAGCTTCGGGGTGGTACGGCGGGTGCTCCTGTCAGGGCTCGATGAAGGAGCTCGATGCCTGTTTGCGTGATCTGGTGGCTGCCGTTCGTGCGGCCTACCAACCCACCCTGGCCCATGACTCGCTGGTTCGCGCCGCGATCGTCGAGCTGACGCAGCTCGACGAACCGCGGTCGAC
>JACCQV010000136.1 GCA_013813945.1 Deltaproteobacteria bacterium
GCGGTCAGATCTACGTCGACGACAACCTGGTGCGCGATGTTGTCCTCAACGATGTCGGTGCCGGGTATGGGGAGCTCGTCGTCGGGCTGGCGCGTGCGGATGACCTCGGCGCCCACGCTGTCGTCGACGACGTCATCGTCGCGAACGAGCGGATCGGCTGCCTGTAGTCACGGCGTTTCGTCGCGAAGGATCAGCAGGCCGCGTGGCGAGTCTGCGACGAAGATCAACTTGCGCGCCGGATCGACATCGAGACCGACGGCGCCTTCGAAGAACCGGTTGGTCGCTGCCGGACCCTGGGGATCCCAGGTGTTGAAGTAGCCGAGCAGTGTCGGTTGCGTCGGATCGGCGAGCGAGACCACGCGCACACCGTCCTGGTAGTAGGTGAAGTACGCGCGGTCGCCGATCGCCATCACGTTGTGAATCGACACATGATCGCGCGTCGTATAGCTGCCGAGCTTCTGGGTGAACCGCGGTGAGCTCGGATCGGCATCGAGGACGTCGAGGTGCGCGCCGTAGTTCTCGCCTCCGTGCAGCACGACCTTGCGTCCACCGGCGATCGTCGCCCAGCTCGAGTGGCTCGTGTTCGCCGTCGTGATCGGCGCGCGCCCGATCTCGACCGGTGTTCCCGGCGTGGTGAAGTCGACGATGTAGAGGCCGGCATCCCACGCGTTGAGGTATGCGATGCCGTCCTTGACCATCAGATCGTGAACGCTCGACCCCGCGGTGGTGAACCGGCTGAGCCGAACCGGTGCCTCCGGGTTCGTGATGTCGAACATGGGGCACGTGCCGTCGTAGTTCCCGAAGTACGCATACTGCTTTCCACCGCGCGTCTCGGTGAACAGCGTGTGCGCCTCTTCGGGAATCTGCGCGACGAGCCTCGGCATCGTCGGATCCGTGACGTCGACGACGTCGACCGGGGTGTCCGCGATCAACGCATAGCGCTTGTTGTTGGCCTCGACGATCTTGACGTCGTTGCTGTAGCCGTCGCCTGCGCGCTGCCACGACCCGACCTCGACCGGATTGGCCGGATCGGAGGTCTCGATGATGTGCAGGCCATCGATCCGGATCAGATAGGCGAGCGTCCCTGCGACACGCACGTTGAACGTGAACCCGTTGCCCCAGCTCGGCGATCGCAGCTCGCCGACGAGGGCCAGATTGTTACTCTCGCCTTCGCCTTCGTTGCGGGTCGCACGGACCAGCTTCGCCGTGCACACCACGCACGCATCGCCTTCACACACGGCGCGGTCGGCGCGCAGGCTGCCATCGGCTTGCAGATCCGAGACGCGCTTCGCGACCACGATAGGGCCTTCGGGGGTCGCGTACTCGATACGCTGAAAGATCGCGTCCGAGGTGAACGTCCCGGGAATGTCCTCGTCGCGGTCGACGATGACCTCCGAGCCGCGGGCCTCGAAGTGAAAGCTCGAGACCCCACCGACGCGCACGCCGGTCAACGTCCACCGGCCCTCGGGATCCCAGCCTGCCAGGGTGCCCGGGGCGATCGGTCCGAAGTCGGCGGCGGTCGCGAACGCCGCGGCCGGGAACGGAATCTCCTCGCAGCGTGCGACGACCGGCGGGATGACGAGCGCATCGGGCGTGAGCTCGATGTTATCGCCACAGGCAGCAGCGATCGCGAGGAGCCCCAGCAGCTTGGACATCGACGAGAGCTTTCCCCGGGGAGCGACTGCCGGCAAGCCGACCCGCCTCACACGGGCTGTTCCCCTGAGGTGCAGGGCGGGCACCAGTCCGGTGGGAATCGTCCCACGCGGTGCTGACCGCGGGATGCGGCCGGTGTGAACGCGCCGCACCGGCCCGTGCACGCCTTTGCACATCGAGCGCGAGCGGCGGCGAGAAATCCCGAGATCGCCGACGTTCCTCCGTTGGCACATCGATCGCACTCGATCCAGGCATGGCCGTCACCGCGATCAAGCGCCTCTCGGTGGCGTCCATCGAATGGGGCCCGCCGGTTCCGCCTCCCCCCGTACCCGTCACCCCGGCGCGGCCCGGAGTCCTCGCAACCCCGCTCGTGTCCCTGCCGTCGCCGCAGGAGCTCATCGAGAGCGCGCGTGCGATCGCGGCGGAGACCTCGTTTCCTGCCGCTGCGCTCCGGCTCCAGCATGAGATCTGTCAGCTGATACGCGGCAGCGAAGCGCTGTGCGTCGCGTTCGACTGGACATACCGCGTTGCCTTCACGGCGACCGAGACGATCGAGTCGACCGAGATCACAGAGCTGGTCGCGCACGTCGCAGGCACCGGGCGGCGTACCGTGATCGGCAACGCCGTGATCGCCCCGATCGGAGTGGCTCCTGCATGGGCGGTCATCGCGGTGCGTCGGGCAGTGCCGTTCCGTTCGCCCGAGATCGCGGTGGTGACCATGCTCGCGGAGCGTGTGGCCGGTCCGATCGGGCGGTTTCTACGCTGACGACCTGAGCTCGAGCTACGCCAGCGAGCTGTGAGGCGAGCCAGTGCCCTTGGGGTACATCAGCGCGCGCCCATGAACTGCTCGGCAAATTGCCGGAGGCGCAGCACCGACGGAATGCCCTCGCTCGAGCTGAACGTCAGCGTGCTGCCGAACTTCACGTACTCCGCGGTCTTGTACGCGACGTAGGCCTTGCCGGCGGGCGATCCGAGCAAGGTATTCAGCTTGATCTCGTATTCGCCCTGAACCCGGGCGACGAGCGAGTCACCTTCTGCGCCGAGCCGAGCTTCGGTCGCATCGGCCTCTGCGTTGATCCGGTTCTTGTACTCGAGCGTCTCCGCCTGGATGTTCTTGATGCCGATCAGGTACGCATCGCTGACCGACGCAGTGTCGATGCCGAACAGCTTCGCTGCCTCGGTGCGCTTCACCTCGACCTCCGGCCCCGGCATCGCGGCGAGCTTGGTGCGGACCGTACCCGGGACCGCATCCTCGACGGGGAGGAGGCCGACCTGGTACGCGCGCTCGAGCTCGGCTTGACGCTTGACCCAGTCCTGCGTGCGCGACGAGATCTGCGCGCTCGTGCCCTGGACGTAGTTGTCCAGCGTCTGCTGGACGCCCGCGAGCTTCTGCGCCGCGGCATCGAGCAGCTTGTTCTGCTCGTTGAGCTGAATCTGCTGCAGCTGCTTCTCGTATTCGTCGCGGAACGTCACCGATCGCACGAGCACGGACTCTGCCTCCAGGTACATCGGCTCGAGCTGCTTGTTCAGCATCTTGAGCGCGGATGCACTCGCGGCGAGCCGGCGCTCGGTCGAGTAGAACCCGACGGAGTCGAGCGTCGCGAGCTCCTCGCGGAGGACGCTGGTCGCCGTCTCCTCGGCGAGGCGCTGGTAGCGAAACCGGCCGTCGGGATCCTGAACGTGGTTACCCGCGGCGACGAGCTCGTGTGCGTGGCCCGGCTTGATGCGAAGCGGAACCGAGACGTCGAGCTCGACGGTGTTGTTGTCCTTGGTGCGGATCACGAGCGTCTTCTGGGCGCCGGACTGATCCGCGGAGTAGTCGAGAATGAAGAAGTAGCTCGGCAGCACGATCAGCTTGTGCACACCGGGAATTCGCCAGTGCCAGCCTGGACCGAGGTCCTCGGCGAGCACGCCGCTGGCCGCGCTCTGGCGCACCCCGATCTCACTGGGCTCGACGCGCAGCGTGAACAGAGCGGGGAAGATCCACAGGATGATGGCCGCGATCACGACGCCCTTCGCGACCTTGATCAGCGCGTTCAATTGCCACCTCCCACGTTCTCGAGCTGCACACGCTGCGGCGTGCCATCGGTGCGAACCGGCGTGATCTCGATCGTCACGCCCTTGAGCCGCTCACCGAGGCGCTCCATGACGCGCTCGACCGGCTGATTCCGGAAGGCGTCGATCTCCGCCTTCTTCGACAGGTACTGCGCATCAAGCTGTCCCTTGAGCTGATCGGCCGTGCTCTTCGCCGCCGAACGCGCCGCCTGCCCTGCGGCGAGCTTCTCGATCTTGTACGTGTCGACCACGCGGTGCGTCTGCGTCTGCTCCGTCACGGCGGTCGCGAGCTGCGCCTCGAGCTCGGCGCGCTTGGTCTGGATCACCTTGTTCTGATCGCGCTCGACTTCGGCGAGCTTGCGATCGCGCTCGGTCGCCGCGCGTGACAGCTCGGAGTCGATCACGGTGAGCTGGTTCTCGGTCTGGTTGCGAGCCTCGATCAGATCCTCGTACTCCTTCGAGAACCGAGGGCGCGGCGTCACGATGCTCGTGACCTCGACACCATGCGGGTTGAGCACCTGGTTCAACCGCTTGCGCGCGCGCTCCTCGGCCTGCGCGAAGCTCGTCGGGTTCGACACGCTGATCGTCGACTCGCGCCCGAACTCGTCGCGCAAGATGGACCGCGCGTACGGGAGCATCCACTCGTAGTAGCGGTGGCCGAGGCCGGAGTCGCGCATCGTCTCGTCTGCGTGCGCAGGGATGGCGCGGAACAGCAACGTCGTGTCGTTGAACGCAAAGCTCGATCCATCCGACGCGCGGACGCTGAGCTCCTTGCCCTCGAGCGAGCTCTTGTTGGCAGCGCCGCGCAGGTGGAACGTCTGGGGGCTCGAGTCCAGGATGTAGACGTTGTGGATCCCGAACGGCAGCTTGAGGATCAAGCCAGGCTGCGTGATCACCTCGGTGGATCCGGTGATGTTGTTGATCCGGACGGCGACCTGCCCCGCTTCGACGGAGGCACACGAGCGAAACGCTGCGATCACGAGAACGAGCGCGGCGGCGGCGAGCCACAGCCGGGATGGTTCGCCTCCCGCGCCCTTCAAGAAGCCGAGGAGCTTGCCCTTCGCTCCAGATGTCTCTGCCATGGTCCCTCCGCCGGCCAGGTTACCGCGAGATCATGGGCCCACTGGGGCGATCGGGGCGCTGTCGAACGACCACGACCAGGAAGTCCTCGTGCAAGCCGCCGCGGCGCAGCGCGGAATCGACCAGCACGGTCGCGAGCCGAGGCCCCGCCGGCGCGTGCTCGCGGAGGGATCCTTCCCATCGCTGCTCGTCATCGCCGCGAACCGCCGTCGACGCGATCACGAGCAGCGAGTCATGCGGAAGCTTGCTCTCGCCCCGCGTTGCTTGGGTCATGCTCGCACCGAGCGCAGCGCCTCCGCCGCCGAGCGCCGTGGACATCGGACGCTGGCCGATGCCGGACCCTCCCGGGAAGCTCGAGAGATCGTACGCGACGGGACCGACGACATGCGCACCGGGATGACCGGCGCACGCCCACGCCACCGACTGGCGTTCCGCGTCGAGAATGGCGAGGAAGGCGGCGATCGGCTCGCCACCACGCATCACGCCCTCGGTGCTCGCGCGCAGGCTCGTGACGAGATCGTCGAGGCTGATCGCCGCTGAGCTGGTGGTCGCCGCCGCAAACGCGCCGGTCAGGGCGGCCGTCGCGAGCGCCGCAGGGACCCCGTGAGCCTGGGCCTCCGTCACCATCAGCGCGAGGCGACCGTCCGCGAGCAGCGTTGCCGACCAGCCAGCGCCGGTCGTGTGCGGGGCGGTCCGGTACTCAGCCGCGACCGTCCATCGCCCGAGCTCGTCGTCGCGGCTCGCCGACGCCTGGAGACGCATCGCTTCCGCTACCTCGACCTCGCGAGCGGTCGCGCCCTCGGTTGCAGCCGAGCGTGCGAGTGCCGCATAGGTCACCGCCCGCGCGGTGGCGCGCGACGATTCAAGAACGAAGCCGTGTTCCTCCTCGCGCAGCGCCTTGCCATGGTCGGCCTCGACGAGCCCGACGAGTGTGTCGCGATCGATCAGCGGAACGAGGAGCGTTGCGCCATGCGCGGTGACCAGCGCCTCGACCCTGGCGCGCAACGGACCGAGCTTCATCGTCGCGAGATCGGTCGGAGCCAGGGTCTGGCCATGACGGACCAGCCACGCTGCGAGCTCGGGGTCCAGCGGCCGCGTCTCGCCGGTCGTGACATCGAGGAGCTGGGCGTTCTCGGCGCGCCAGATCGCGCGCACCGCGATGCCGAGCGAGCTCCACAGCTCGCCCAGTCGACGGGTGACGACCTTCTCATCGTCGATATCGGCGAGCCGGGACACGAACTCCTCGAGTGCGCGCTCCCCGGCGACGCGGACCGGCCGTTGCTCCGCGATCGCCCAGGACCCCGTGAGCGCTGCGCCCCACAGCGTGGTCGCGATCAACACGTAGGTCAGGGGCTCGGCGTCGCGCAGCAGCAGGGTGGCCACGGCGACCCCGATCACCGTGATCGCGAAGGCCAGTGACTCGATCCATGCGTTGCGGTCGTAGCCCTGCGGCCGGAGCAGGTCCGTCTTGCGCACCAGGTAGATCGCGATCGCACCGGCCACGAGCGCTGGCAGCCACCCGATCGGATAGCTGCCGAAAATTCCGTGCACGACCAGCATGTCCATCGAGCCGATCGTGCCGAGTGCGAGCACCGCGATCAGCAAGCTGATCAGCCGCTTCTTCTCTCCGCGCGTCGACGACCTCCGCACGACGAAGATGCCGACCGCCAGCCACAACGCGAGCTGGGACACGTGGATGTTCGTGAGCGGGCCCGGTCGAAAATAGAGCATCCCCGACGACAGCCGCTGCACACCGGGGACCACGAGGTCGGTCGACCAGCAGACTGCCATCATGCTGACGCCAAACGCGATCGCGAGGCGAGCGACCCAGCGATGGCGCTCGAGCTGGCCGCTGACGCCGAGCAACACGAGCAAGAGATTCGGTCCGACGAGCGCGACGGGACCTTGCCCGAGCCGGAGGAAGCGCATCGCGATCTCCGGATCTTGCGTGCACGCCGCGACCGACGAGGCCAGCGCCCACGGGAGGGTAGTGGTCGCCGCACCGACGACGCCGAGTCGAATCACGCGATCGCCGCGCACGATCGATGCGAGGAACGCGACCGCGAACATCATCAGCGCGCACGCAACGTACGGCGCGGCCAGCCAGCTCCACGACAGCTCGAACACCCGTCGCGAACGCTAGCTCGAAATCGGCTACGGCGTCTCGAGCTGCAAGGTCAGCGTGTAGCGGTTGTGCGCGCACGAACCCTCGCATGCGCCTTCGCCGGTGCGCGCGACGAGGAGTGCGTAGTGGCCACCCGGCGTCAGGCGGTGCTCGATGCACGCCTGGTCGTCGCCGTCATCGGGATCGGCCTGTGGGCAGGCCCCGCCGGTCGCGATGGTCGCACCACTCGCGTCGCGGAGCTCGAGCCCGAGGGTCTCGAACGCGAGCGGGAAGGTCAGGCGAACGTCGACGCCCACGCTCGTGCACGCGGAAGGTACGTCGAACTGAAACCAGTCCTCACCGTCATCACCGTCGAGCTCCGTGGTGCAGCCGACAACCTCGGCGGGGCGCGACGCGCACAGGAGGTTGCCGATGACCTGACCGGTGGCCATGTCGTCGTTTGGCTCGATCTCGCTCGATGCGATCGGGCACGCGAATGGCTTGGTCTGGCTTCGCAGCACGCAGATGTTGGTGGGGCCATCACACTGCTGATCGTCGGGGCACGCCTGCTCTGGACCG
>JACCQV010000150.1 GCA_013813945.1 Deltaproteobacteria bacterium
CTGCCGAGCGGCGTGCCGTTCAAGGTGTTCATCGATCCGCCCGCCGGCGATGGCAACATCGGCGCGATCACCGCGTCGTGGGGAATCAAGGCCGTCCCCGAGACCGCGCTGATCGATCGCGAGGGCAACATCCGCGCGTACTTCGTCAACAAGCGCGACTGGACGTCCGGCGTCGCCTCGACCTGCATCCGCTCCGTCCTCGACGAGTGAGGCGAATAGATCGACGACGACGCGCGTCCTGAGCGTCGTCGTCACTCCGAGCGATTAGTGGTAGGCTCGTAACCGATGGCGCGGGTCCTCGTGATCGACGACGAACCGGACGTGGTCCGCCTGATCGTCAAGGTGCTGTCGGGTCGCGGTCACGTCGTGCAGGTCGCGCGTGATGGTGCGAGTGCACTCGCCCGGGTCAAGCACGAGCCGCCGGACGTGATCCTGCTCGATAGCGATTTGCCGAAGATCGATGGCGCCGAGGTCTGCCGCCGGATCAAGACCGACGAGTCGACAACCCAAATTCCGGTCGTGATGATGACGTCGTCGTACATCGATATCTACGACGTCGGCGCGGAGGGCGGTCCCGAGGCATTCGTCGTGCGACCGTTCGTGCGCGAGGTGCTCGCGAACGTGGTCGAGCGCGTGCTGTTCAAGCGCTGATGGAGAAGGTCCCGTTCACGATCCTCACCGGGTGGCTCGGTGCGGGGAAGACGACCGCTCTGAACCGGATGCTGTCGGCGTCGCACGGCAAGCGAATCGCGGTGCTGGTCAACGAGCTCGGCCGGATCTCGATCGATACGCAGCTGATCATCGGGCGCGGTGGCGACGTCCTCGAGCTCGCCGGCGGCTGCGTGTGCTGCAAGGTCGATCTCAAGAACGATCTGTGGGACGGAATCGGCGACATCGTCGTGCGCAGCAAGCCTGATCACGTGGTGCTCGAGACCACCGGGATCGCGGAGCCAGCGGCGATCCTCGACGGCATGTTCCGCGTGCCCGATGCAGTGCGCGATCGGATCCTGCCTGCGGGCGTGGTCTGCGTCGTCGACGCTGAGGCCGGTGGCGCCGCTCTCGAGAAGCGCGAGGAAGCGCGCGAGCAAGTGATCTGCGCGGACCGCGTGCTGCTCGCGAAGCTCGACGTCGCGTCGCCCGATGCGGTCCGGCGGTGTCACGCGATCCTCGACGAGCTGGCTCCGAACGCGGAGCGCGCGAGCTTTCCGGACGACGATGCCGGTGCGCGCGCAATGACAGCCTGGGTCGTCGAGTCGCGCAAGCTACGCGCGTGGACGTCCGGCACGCCGCGCGCGCACACCGATCACGACCACGCTCATCATCACGGCAACCAGATCGTGGCGGTGGCGTTCACCGATGATGCACCTCTCGTCGGAGAGCGCGTGCTCGCGGTGATCGAAGGAATCGGCGAGCGGCTGATCCGCGCGAAGGGCTTCGTCCACCTCGCCGGCGAGGATCGGCGCGGCTTCGTCGAGCGCGCCGGGGTCCGGACCGAGCTGCGCTTTCTCGAGCCATGGGGCGAGACGCCGCGAAAGACCGAGCTCGTGCTGATCGGTGACGGTCTCGACGAGGGTGCGGTGCATCGCGCGCTGTGGGCATGCCGCGCGGGGCGTTGACGTTCGGAGCTGGACCCACCTGTTCGTATCCCGCCGCGAGCTCGCCCTCTCACTGGGCGGGTGAAGGGCTACTCACCGACGCGTCAACGCGCGTTCCGTCGGCAATAGTCATTGCATGACGGTCGATTCACTTGATGACTTCTCGCGATCGGATTTCACCCACGACGGAGATACCAAGGTGGTCTATCGGCAAGGCAGCGGCCCGGCGGTCGTCGTCATGCACGAGGTACCCGGGATCACCGCCGAAGTCGCGCGATTCGCACGCAAGGTGGCGGACGCTGGGATGACCGTCTTCATGCCGCGGCTGTTCGGCAGGGTCGGGGCGAAAACGAATCCGATCGAGCGCATGGCCATGCTCGCGCGGCTGTGCGTCAGCCGCGAGTTCAGCTGCCTCGCCGAGAATCGCGCGAGCCCGGTCACCGACTGGCTGCGCGCTCTGGCCAAGCACGCGTTCGACGAGATCGGAGGCGCGGGCGTCGGCGTGGTCGGGATGTGCGTCACCGGCAACTTCGCGCTCACGATGGCGCTCGATCCGTGGGTGATCGCCCCGGTACTCGGACATCCTTCGTTCCCGTTGCCG
>JACCQV010000153.1 GCA_013813945.1 Deltaproteobacteria bacterium
GTCGTGATCGATCGCAGCCAGTCGATCGCCTCCCAGGTCAGCGCCGGGTCGATAAGGTCCGCGAAGTACGCGGCGAGGCCCGATCCCGCTGCCGTGACGGGGAACTGGGCGTAGCCGGCCGCGTGCATGTTCTCGACGCCGAGGCCTGCCGGCAGCGCGAACCGGTTGCGAACGTCGCGCTCGCGACGGCCAAGGAGCGGCGCATCGACGGTGACCACCAGCGCTCGACAGCCAGCGGCCTCGACCCGGCGGACGAGCGCCTCCGTCGCCGCGCGGTCCTTGTAGATGTAGAGCTGGAACCAGACCGGGCCCGTCGCGGCCGCCACGACGAGCTCGACGGCGGTGTTCGACAACGTCGACAGGATGAACAGCGTTCCCGCGTCACCTGCAGCGCGCACGGTGGCGAGCTCGCCTTCCGGGTGAGCGAGCTTGTGGAATGCCGTCGGTGCGATCGCGATCGGCAGGGCGAGCCGCTCGCCGAGCACGGTCGTCGCGAGCTCCCGGTGCGCGACATCGACGAGGACCCGGTAGTGGAGCAGGACCTCGTCGAACGCCTGGGTGTTGCGGCGAACACACCGCTCGTCGTCGGCACCCGAGGCGTAGTAGTCCCAGGCTAGCTGGGCTAGCCGGGACTTTGCGAGCACCTCGAGCTCGTGGAGGTTCAGGACATCCACGTCACGGGGTCACTGCGGCGGGATCTGGCACGTACCGAACAGACACGGCGTGTCGCAGCACGGGTTCTGCGAATCGCAGTCGCCACCGAGCGGAACGCACGACGCCACCGGCGGCGCACAGAATCCGTTCGTGCACGAGCCGTTGTTGCAGCAGTCCGAGTCGGTCGAACAGCCGCTGCCCTGCGCGATGCATCCGGCCGCGCAGCGGAACGCGTTGTTCGCGTCCTGCACGCAGATCTGCGAGCAGCACTGATCGCACGCACCGCAGAGCTCGCCGGCCGGCTTGCAGGCCGCGATGCCGACGCAGCGCGGAACACCCGAGATCGTGTTCTTGCAGCCGGGCTTGCCGCCCGAGCAGCAGTTCTGCGACGCACCGCTGCCGCCGCAGACCTCGCCATCCTCGAGGCACGGCGTGTCCTTCGCGCAGCGCAGGACGCCCGACGAATCGGGGTCACAGTTGTCCGAGCAGCAATCGCCATCGACGTCACACACCTCGTTGATCGGCCGGCAGCCGCAGAGATAGCGGCACTGACCGATGCCGAGGCCGGAGTCGACGCAGGCATTCGAGCAGCACGAGCCAAAGCCGCTGCACGGATTACCGACCGTCTTGCATGCTCCGAGGATGGCGCAGCGTCCATCCGTGCCGCCCGGGGCGGAGATGCACTCGTCGTTGCAGCAATCCGCATCGCCGTTGCACACATCGCCGTCGGAGCGGCAGGTCGAGAGGAACGAGCAGCGTCCGCCCGTGCAGACGCCGGAGCAGCATCCCCCGCCCGACGAGCAGACCTCGCCGAGCGAGCCGCAGGCGCCGCCGACCGTCAGACACAGGTTGTTGGTGCCGCAGTTGTCACCGCAACACTCGGTGTCGGTCGTGCACGACACGCCGATCGGATCGCACGTGCCGCCGGTCGCGCAGACCCCTGACGAGTTACAGAACAGCGAGCAGCAGTCCGATGCCTCGTCGCATCCGGTGCCCTCGTTGGCGCAGGTCTCGGCCTGGACGCACCGCTTGGGGGCGCCGCCGATTCCGACCTCGCAGCGTCCGGTGCAGCACTCCGCTGCTGCCGCGCACGGCTCGTTGATGCCGGAGCACAGGTCGCCCGTACCGAAGGCGCAGCGGCCGTTGTCTCCACAGTCGCCCGAGCAACACTGCGAATCGAGCGTGCACATGTCGTTGAGGTACCTGAACCCCTCGTCGATGGTGCCGTTGCAGTTGTTGTCGTTGTTGTCGCAGAGCTCGGGGGCGCCGGGATAGATCGCCGCGTTGTTGTCGTTGCAGTCGTCGCCACCGGCGCAGCCGATCGGGAAGTGACCATCGTTGTCACCGTCGGTGGTCGTGTTGAACGAGCACGTCCCGGTCGTCTGATTGCACACGTTTGCGGTGCACGCATTGTTGTCGTTGCAGACCACCGGGGTTCCCGACTGACACGCCGCGGTCGACGTGCAGACCTCGTTGCCGTTGCACGCATTGCCGTCGGAACACGAGTCGCCGGTCGCCGCCGGGAACGCACAGCCACTCGTCGGGTTGCACGTGTTGAGGGTGCACACGTTGGTGTCGGTGCAGACGAGCGCTGCTCCGGCGACGCAGGCACCCGCGGCATTGCAGCTCTCGGCGCCGTTGCACACGTCACCGTCGAGGCAGGGCTGTCCGACGTTGCCGATGTTCGAGCACGCTGCCTGACAGGTTCCGCCAGAGACCAGCGAGTCGGTGGTGCAGCCGTTGGAGTCATCACAGGCCGTGGGGCATGCGCCGGGCATGCCCTGAGCGATGGCGGTGTCGCAGACCTCGCCAGCCGCCGGCTCCACGATCGCGTTGCCACAGGACGCAGAGCAGTCGTTGTCCGTCAGGCTGTTCGCGCCGGCGGGGCAGCAGCCGTCATTGTTCATCGCCAGCGTGATCGGATCGTTGAGACAGCCGCCCGCGGTGCACAGGTCGATCGTGCAGGCGATGCCGTCGTTGCAGGTCTCGGGCGTGCCGCCGAGACACGTGCCGGCCATCGAGCACGTCTCGAAGCCGTTGCAGGTGTCGCCGTCGGAGCACGAGGTTCCCGGGGCGATCGGGGTGAACGTGCACCCGACGGCCGGATCGCAGGCGTCGGCCGTACACTGATTGCCGTCGACGCACGTCGGGTCGGTGCCCGGCATGCAGGAGCCGAGCGCGTTGCAGGTCTCGGCGCCGTTGCAGGCGTTGCCGTCCGAGCACGAGGTACCCGGGAGCGGCGTGATCACGCAGCCGGTCGCGGGGACGCAGGTCTGGGAGGTGCACGCGTTGAGGTCGTCGCAGTTCGGCGCCACGCCCGCTACGCACGCGCCGGCCGAGCAGAACTCCTGGCCATCGCAGAGGTCGGTGTCCGCGCACGACGTACCGTCGGTCACGGGGACGGAGGCGCATCCGGTGGTCGCATCGCAGCTGTCTGCGGTACATCCATTGCCGTCGTCGCAGCTGATCGCGGTAGCGACGCAGCCCGTCGCGGCGTTGCACGTGTCCGTCGTGCATGCGCTGCCGTCGTTGCAGGTGAGCGTGGTGCCGGCGACACAGGTGCCGGCGTTGCACATCTCGGCGCCATTGCAGAGGTCGGCGTCTGCGCACGACGTTCCGGTCAGCGGTGCCGCGACACACCCGGTCGTCACGTTGCACGAGTCGGTGGTGCACGCGTTGCTGTCGTCGCACGAGATCACGGTGTTCACGCAGCCGGTGGCGGGCACGCAGGTGTCGGTCGTGCACGCGCTGCTGTCGTCACAGGCGAGCGCGGTGCCGGGCATGCACGTGCCGTTGCAGACCTCGACGCCGTTGCAGGCATTGCCGTCGTCGCACTGTGCGGCCGACGTGCAGGCCGGCCCGTCGATCATCGCGTCGATCGCGCTATCGATCGGACTGTCGATCAGCGGACTGTCGATCAGCGGACCGTCGATGGGAGAGTCGATCCGTCCGTCGACCATGGAATCGGTGCCGGCGTCGATCGCGGCATCGATGGTGGTGGTCGGCGAGCCGCAAGCGACGAGCAACGAGACTGCAAACAACGCAAAGCTACGCATGATCGAGACCCTCCCCAGGGTTTGAGCCGACAAGATCGAACTGACCCTATCAGATCTGACGAATGGCGTGGGGCTCGACGACGACCTCGACCGAGAGAGTCTCCCCACCACCCCCGACGAAGATCGTCCCGCTCGTTGGGGTAGCGTCGAGGTAGTTGCGACCGACCGCAACGCGCACATGGTCGGTCTGGGTCAGGATCCCGTTGGTGGGATCGAAGCCCTTCCAGCCGACCTGCGGCAGATAGAGCTGGACCCATGCGTGCGAGGCCTCACCCTGGCGCTGGTTCGGGTTCTTGGGGCCGGTATAGATGTACCCACATACGTACCGAGCGGGGACGCCCAGTAGCCGGGCCAGGCAGATCATCAGATTGGTGAAGTCCTGGCATACCCCGCGGCGGTTGACGTAGACGTCGAACGCGCTGGTCAGCACCGTGGTCTCGCCCTGGACGTAGGCGTACTCGCGAAAAATCGTATGATTGATGTCGAGCAGCGTGTCGACCAGATCGTAGTCGTTGCGCTTCACGAAGCTCATCGCGTACTCGCCGAGCTCCGCGAGCTCGGTCTCGGGAAGCTCGAACGGGAGCAGGTACGGGTCGAGGATCTGGCGCTGCCACGGCATCCACACGAGCGGGATCGTCGAGCGCACGCGCAGGGGATCGTAGCCAAGCGGATCGACGTCGAGCACCTCGACGGTGCTGCGCGACTCGATCACCATCTCCGAGAACGGCGTCTCGATCGCGAGGCGACGGACGCGGTTACCGAACACGTCGATGTAGTCCCGGCTCTGGGTCGGCACCGAGATCGTCAGCTGGCTCGACTGCACGTTCTGCAGGTGATCGTGCACCGGCGTCAGGCGCAACACGTGCGTCGATCGCTCTACGGCCTTTTCGTACTTGTAGACCGTGCGATGAGTCACGTCGAACACGCGGGACTCGGTGCGGGCCGGACGCCACCGCTCGCGCGGCGTCTCGAGCGCTCCGCCGGTCGAACGCTCGTGGATCACCGCGCCCTCGCGGATCACCATGAGCTGACCGGGCGGCAGCTGGTGCCAGGTCACCGCACGTGTCGCGTCGCCGTCACGCGGGAGCAGCTCCGCGGTACACACGATCACGCCCTTGCGGGACTTTGCTCCCCGGCGCGTGAGGTCGACGTCGAGGTCGTTGTCGCCGAATGCGATCCGCTCGTACGGTGGCGTCAACATCCCGAGCCAGAGCGGCTCGCCGCGACGATCCGCATGAACGAGCAGGTCGCGGCCATCGGTCAGGCACATCGTCATCTCGCCGACCTCGTTGAGGGCAGCGAGCCACTGCATCATCACCTCGAGATCGACGTCCGCGAGGCTGCGCCACCCGCGCTCCACGAAGCGGTTGAGCAGACCGCAAAAGATCTGCTCGGTGTCCGTCGAGCCGACGGGCTCGAACGGGCCGGGGACGTCGGCTTCCTTGCGGTCGAGGCTACCTGCATGCGCCATCAGCCAGTCACGACGCCCCCACGTGCGCGAGAAAGGCTGAGTGTTCGCGTCTGACAGTGCGCCCCAGGTCGCGTGGCGAATGTGGAGCACGAACAGGTTGGAGGCGACCTGCTCCCACGCGAGTGCGAGCTGACTGCGCATCGATGCCTGCGGCGGAGCGGGTTCCTTGAGGATCGCCGCGGAGGGCTCGCCCGCCGGGTAGTACCCGAGGCCCCAACCATCGGGCAGCGCGCGCCCCGCATCGAGGCAGTGCAACGTGAACGATGGTGCGAGCTCACCCTCGAAAGACATCGCGAGGAGGTTCGGCACGGCGCGACTGTAGCAGCGTTATTCCGCGGGCACGACGTCGGTGAGATCCACCTTGTTGGTCAGTACCCCGGCTGCCGTCGTGCTCGTGCTCGTGCACGTGCACGTGCACGTGTCACGTGCTCGGCGCCCGTGGTGGCGCGCAACGTGCTCGGTCCTCCACAGTGATCACCCGCTCGCACAGCGGACCGTGGTCGGCTCCGGAACGGAGCGGTTCGCGGATCGTGGACGTGGACGTGCACGTGGCACGTGGCACGTGCACGGTGCTCGGTCGTTAGTCCGCACCGAGCAGCTCCCTGCCCAGGGTGCCGCAGATCTCGTGAACTTCGTCGACGACGTGCGTCAACACATCGTGAACGGCGGCGCCGGAGAGCGGCTCGTCCTCGCGCGCGCTGATCCAGTTATCGAGCACGCGCAGGCGCTCGAGGGACACGCCCCCGGGCAGGGTGTGGTGGTCCGGCGGCCGGATGTCGCAGAGCCGGCCGTACGCGGAGCGCACGCAGTACGCGATCGAGCGCGGAAACGCGGTCTCCGAGACGAGGAATCTCGCCACACCTTCGGAGCTGACCCGACCGGCGGCGCGCTTGAGGAAAGCCTCGGAGCCGGACAGTGCACGCAACATCGACAGCCACAGCGCCGTCTCGACGACCTCGTGGCGGCGGGGCAGGTTCGTGAACGCGTGGTGGTGAACGTCGAGCATGCGCGCGGTCTGGCTCACCCGTTCGAGCAGCACGCCGAGCCACATGAAGTCGAGCGGCTCGTCGTGCAGCATCGTCGAGCGGAGGAGGCCGAGCGTCAGCTGCGTGGAGCGCCGGACATGTTGATAGAACGCCTCGCGATGCTGCGCGTAGATCGCGAGCGTGGTGTCGCTCCGCATCCACAGGTGCAGCTCGTTGACGGCCTCCCACGCCTCGAGTGAAAGGATCTCGCGAATCGAGCGCGCGTTGAGCCGCATGCCACTGACCGAGCGAGCCAGTGACACGCCGTTGATCTCGTCCCACACCATGAAGCGCTGGACGATCTCGCCGTCGCCCCACGCCCCGTGGTTGTCATCGCCAGCGGTGATCCGCTCGCGGAACTCGTCCTCCTCGCCGGAGACGACGATCACCGGCCTCCACACCTGGGCTGCAGGGAGCTCGGCATCGAGGGCGAGCGAGACACTCGCGGCGAGCATGCGGGCCGTCGACTCCGCTCGCTCCACGTAGCGGCCGAACCAGAAGCAATGATCGGCGACGCGGGAGATCACGTCGTCTCCTTCATCACCCACGTGTCCTTGCTGCCGCCGCCCTGCGAGGAGTTGACGACGTAGCTGCCGCGCTGAAGAGCGACCCGGGTCAAGCCACCGGGCAGGACCCACGGTCCTTCACGCGATGTCAGGATGTACGGCCGGAGATCCACGCGGCGTGGCTCGACGAGCCCGCGCTCCGCGATCCAGGTCGGGCACGACGACAGCTCGACCCGGTGCTGGGCGATGTAGCGCCGCGGTTCGGCGATGATCCGCCGGCGGAAGTCGTCGCGCTCGTCCGCGGTCGACTGCGGACCCATCAGCATGCCGTAGCCGCCGGCCTCGTCGACGGACTTGACGACGAGCTCGTGGAGATGCTCGAGCACGTACTGCCGATCGCTGTCGAACAGGCAGACGTAGGTGTGCACCTGCTCGAGCAGCGGCTGCTCGCCGAGATAGAACTCGATCATCTTCGGAACGAACGGATAGACCGCCTTGTCGTCCGCAACGCCGTTGCCG
>JACCQV010000175.1 GCA_013813945.1 Deltaproteobacteria bacterium
CGCCAGCATCCAGCCGACGACGAGGCCCATCGCGCAGGATTCGATGTAGCCCTCGACGCCCGTGAGCAGGCCGGCGAACCGGATCTCGGGCTTCGACGTGAGCTCGAAGCGCGCGCCGAGCCGCGCGGGCGCGTCGATGTACGTGTTGCGATGGATCGAGCCGAACCGCAGGAACTCCGCCTTGTGGAGCGCCGGCACCATCGCGAAGATCCGCTGCTGCTCGGGGTACGCGAGCCGGGTCTGGAAGCCCACGAGGTTGTACGCGGTGAGGTACTTGTTCTCGGGCCGCAGCTGGACCACCGCCCAGGGCCGGAACCCGGTCCGCGGATCCTTGAGCCCGATCGGCTTCATCGGACCGAAGCGCAACGTCTGTGCGCCGCGCTCGGCCATCACCTCGATCGGCATGCAACTCTCGAAGTACTTCGGCTCCTCGAAGTCGTGCGGCAGGACCTTGCGGCCTCCGTTGACCGCCTCGACGAAGTCCTCGTACTCGGCCTTGTTGAGCGGGCAATTGACGTAATCGCCGACGCCCGTGTCTCCACCCGCCGCCCGGTCCTCGCTCGAGTCACGATCGGGCGAGTCGGTATCCCTGCCCCACCGCGATGCCCGGAATGCAAAGTCCCAGTCGATCGAATCGGCTGCGACGATCGGCGCGATCGCGTCGTAGAAGTACATCCGATCTCCGCCGAGCTCCGCGCGGATGACCTCGCCGAGTGCGCCTTCGGTCAACGGCCCCGTGCACACGATCACCGGACCGTCCGGAAGCTCGTCGAGCCGGCGCCGCTCGATCCGGATCCGCGGATGCAATGCGAGCCGCTGCGTGATCGCGCGCGCGAACCCGAACCGCTCGACCGCGAGGGCCTGCCCCGCCGGAACTTTGTGCTGATCGGCGCATGCGATCACGAGCGAGCCGCACCGCCGCAGCTCGTGCTTGAGCAGCCCCGCCGGCGCGATCGGATCATCGCTGCGCAGCGAGTTACTGCAGACCAGCTCGCCGAGTAGCGGGCTCTGGTGCGCCGGCGACATCGCGCTTGGCTTCATCTCGATCAGCGCGACGCGCAGCCCGATCTGGGCGAGCTGCCACGCCGCCTCGCTGCCCGCCATCCCGGCACCGACGATCGTGACATCGGGGGTCCACGCGGTCACGCGCTACCCAGCGCCACAATGATGGCCTCGAGCTCACGCGTGGATCCTTCGATCGTCTGCTGAACGCTCGCGCCGAGGACCAGCGGGCGGGGGTCGTAGCTACAGACGGTGCCGTACAACTGGCCATCGGGTCGAAACACCGGGACGCCGATGTACGTCGACTGCTCGTCCCGCTTCGGGTGTGACGCCGTGCGCGGGTCGGTCCTGGCGTTCTCGATCGAGCACGTCGTACCGGTCGCACGCACGAGCACGCAGTACGAGGCATGGATCGGCAGCTCGAGCGGGAACGGATCCACGCCGGGGTTCTCGCGATCGTAGGTCCATACGCTGGTCAGCGTCTCGTCGGCATTGAACCGGAGCAGCGAGGTGAACCGGCACGGGGAGGCGTGATTGACCTCCGCCAGGATGGCGGGCAGCTCGCGCGGGGCGCCTGGCTGGTCGCGCGCCGACTGCTCCACCGCCTGGATCGCCACGATCAGGTCGGTCAGCCTCGTCGGTTTCAACAGGTGCTTGGCGAACCCCGCGCGCCCGGACGCGTCCCGGTGCGCCTGATCACCATGTCCGGTCAGCGCGATGCCCGGGAGCTTGGCGAGCTCCGAGCGTTCGCGCAAACGCGACAGCAGCGTGGTGCCGTCCATGCCGGGGAGCGAGAGATCGGTCATCAGGATACTTGGGTGCCAGACTCCGAGCTCGGCCATGGCGTGCTCGCCGCTGTCGGCGGTCAGGACCTCCGCACCATGACCGCGCAGGCCCTCGCCCAGCAGAAACAACGTATCTGGGTCGTCCTCGACGAGGAGGATTCGACAGCCGTCGAGCGCGTGCATGGTCTCACCGTAGCTCACGATTCACGTTCGAGCTTGCCGCTCTGCGGCCTGAACCGTGCACCGCACGTCACGCACTGATGCGAGAAGTCGCGAGCGATCTTGAGCTCGCCCTTGCGACACGCCGTACAGGGAATGCGCTTGCGCTCGGCCAGAGTCACCGCGGACAGTCCGAAGATCGTGATGCCGAACGCCAGCGTTCCGAGGATCAGCGCGAGGCTCATTTGTCGGCACGCTCGATGAGGACCGCCGTCGGAATCGGTTCCTTGGCACCCGAGATCCACGCCTGGCGCGTCATGAAGCCGGTACCAAGCGGCTTCACGAACTGCGCATTGCAGTGATCGCACTCGTACTCGGCCCACGTCGCCGAGTCCTGAGCGTTCTCGTCGATCCGCGCGGCGATCGCGCCACCCGTCATCGCCAGCGCCTTGCGGCTGCAACCCGGGCACAGCTGCCGACGGCGTCCGAGGACGAAGCCAGCGAGCTTGAGCGTCGCGGGGATCAACACGAGCAGCGTGACGACCCCGACGGCAAGGATGAACGAGACCGGCACTAGGCCGCGTTCTCCTCCGCGTCCTCGACGCCCTGCTTCCAGTCACACTCCATGCACCGCAGCGTGACGCCGCTCTTGTTCTCCTTCTTGAGAACGAACTTCGCGTTACACACGGGGCACGGTTGCGGGACCGGCTTGTCCCACGCGACGAAGTCGCACTGCTTCTTCGCCCAGTTCGAGCAGCCGTAGAACGGCTTGCCACGACGGGACCGCTTCTCGGCGATGAAGCCGCCGCAACCCTGGCGCGGGCACTTCACGCCGAGCGAGATCGGCTTGGTCGTCTTGCAGTCCGGATACCGCGTACACGCGAGGAAGCTGCCGAACCGACCACGCTTGATCGTCATCGGCGCCTGGCACTCCTCGCAGATCTCGTCGGTGGTCTGCGGCGGGACCTTCTCCCACGTCCCATCGAGGTTCTTCACGACCTCCATGGTGTTGCGACACTCGGGATAGCCCTGGCACGCGAGGAAGCTGCCGTTGCGGCCCCACTTGATCACCATGGGCTTGCTGCACTTCTCGCACACCCACTCGGTCGCGATCTCCTCGCGCTTGACGTCACGCATCTCGGCACGCGCAGTCTCGAGCTCGAGCTTGAACGGCGCGTAGAACCCGCCGAGCAGCTTGCGCCAGTCCTGCG
>JACCQV010000191.1 GCA_013813945.1 Deltaproteobacteria bacterium
CGCGCGGTGCGAACAAGGACTGGACCCATTCCGGTGAGGCCTGCGGGGTCAGCCAGACCGCGTCGATCAGCGCGGCGTCCACCGGGCGAGCGTCGGAGCTGGCGAGCTGGACGAGCGCATTGGGATCCGTGCCACCCGTCACCGCGTAGCCGAGCGCGGACAGGATGCTCTGCAGCTCGGCGAGCCGCGCCGGCGAGGCGGCGATCAGCACGCGACGCTCCGAACGCTGCTCGATGCGAAGCAGGAACGCGAGCCAGCGCGCCCGATCGTCCTCGCCCATATCGATGATCTTCAGCCCGTATCCGGCCGCGAGCCCGCACGCCTTGGCTTCGACCTCGGTGATGTGGCGGACGACCTTCGCGCGACCGGCAATCGGGGCCTCACCGTCATCGAGCACGCTCGAGAAGTTGACCGTGCTGTGCAGCGTCAGCGCATGCGACGGCTGCACGAACATCCCATCGCGCGAGACATCGTAGGCATTGCCACGCACGACACCGCGTGACGTACCGATGCCGACCGGCCACTCGACCGGATAGCGCCGAGCCGCGCGCGGCGGCGGTGGCTTGATGGTGACGTTCGCTGCGCGCGCCGCGGTGAGCAGCGCGGTCAATTGCCGGCGCGCGGCATCGTCGAGCTCGAAGCTGACGCTGAACGTGGCGGTGCCGCTCATCGCCGCCTCCTGGACCGACGACACCTTGCCGACGTTGCCGCGCACCATCGCGCGATGGCTACCGAACGACAGCGCGACATCGACGTGATCGTGCATGCGCGGAAGCGCACCCGACATCAGCGCAGCACCCTTGAGTGAGAGCGCACCGATCCGGATCGGGACCCAGCGCCCGCTACGCAGGTAGCGCGCATAGATGATCCCCGGCGGCGTGACCGTGGCCGGCGGCGTGAACGGTTCGGTCGCCCCCTGGCTCGAAGACCGCGCGCGTAGAGTCGTAGCCGGCAGTGGCGGCGGCCGCGACGGCGACTTCGGCGCCCTCCTCGGCTGGGCCTCCGGACGGCGTGCCTCGAACCGCCGGATCGACTCTGGCGCTTCACCATACAGATCCGGCTGGCGCATCGACTCGGTTGCCTTGCGGTACGCCTCCGCGGACTCCATCTCGACCGTCGCGGCGCGATGCGCGCCACGAACAATCACGTGCGGCGAGATTCCTCGTCGGGGCGGGTCCGCGCGCGGAAATTCGGTGAGCGGCCGCGCGGGCGAGACCAGTCCGTCGCGCGTTCCTCTCGGCGCCGACGGGAGATCGTCGCGCGTACCCTTCGCCGCGATCAGCATCACCGGATCGCTGGTGTCACCGCGCGGCAACCCACGTGCGGCCGCGACCCCGGGCGCCTTCTTCGATCGCAGCTCGCGCAGTCGCTTCACCAGCTCGGTCAACGTGTTCAAGACACCGCGCTGATTGCTCACGTGGAGCGTGCAGCGTGCGAGCCGCTCGCCGAGGAACCGCTTGCGGTCTCCCGCGCTGAGCTCCGCGGGCTGGATCATTCCGATCTCGTGCAACAGTGCGAGCTCGACCACAAAGGCCAGACGGGCCTGGCCGATCGACGCCTCGTCGTACCGCACGGCGAGCAGCGCCTGATCGGCGTCCGGATCGTAATAGGCAGCGACGTCTGCAAGTGGAGGCGTCGCATGCGCGTCGAGCAGCCCGAGCGCGTTGCTCCAGTAGCTCATCCGCTGGCGGGGTTGATCGACGACGAGGTACGCCTCGACGAGCTGCGTGGTTTCCCGAGGTTGCATGCGGACAGCCTCTGCTTGAGCAGTGGAGATGCCACCGGGTTCCACTGCATGCAGCCTTACACTCGGATCCCGATCGTGAAGCGATCGCTGGACGATCTGTCGACGGTCATGCACTCGAACGCGGCACGTTTGCCATGGTCGGTGTGGTGTCAGCGCCATGATGTGGCGCGATTTCTTGCCCAAGTATCTGTGCCCACTAAACTATCAGTCCAATGAAAGCCGATGCTCGCGGCCTCCCGCTCCTCCCCCTCCGCGACATCATCGTGTTCCCGCACATGGTCGTCCCGCTCTTCGTCGGGCGGGACAAGTCATTGTCCGCGCTCGAAGAAGCGATGGCCGGGGACAAGCAGATTCTCCTCGCCGCGCAGCGCCGTGCGAAGACCGATGATCCGAACGCCGAGGACATCTTCGCGATCGGCACGGTCGGTCACATCATCCAGCTGCTCCGGTTTCCCAAGGGCCCGGTCAAGGTCCTCGTCGAGGGACGCGCACGAGCGCGCATCCGGGGCTTCTCGCAGGTCGATCCGTTCTTCGTCTGTGATGTCGAGGATGTCGTCGAGCCCGAAGATGATGTCTCCGAGATCGCGGCGCTGATGCGGTCGGTGCAAGACGTGTTCGAGGACTACGTCAAGCTCAACACGCGGATCCCTCCCGAGATGCTCGTCAGTGTCCGCACGATCGAGGAGGCCGGTCGACTCGCCGACACGATCGTCGCGCACGTCGCGCTCAAGCTGAAGGACAAGCAGGAGCTGCTCGAGACCTTCTCTCCCGCGCGCCGGCTCGAGCGGCTCGGCGAGCTGATGCAGGGCGAGATCGAGATTCGCCAGGTCGAGAAG
>JACCQV010000213.1 GCA_013813945.1 Deltaproteobacteria bacterium
GCCGACGAACGCGGAGAAGTTGCTCGTGATCGCAGCTGCCTACGTGCTGTACCGCGCCGGGGCGCTCAAGCTGGCGCGCCTGTAGCCGCCCGACGGGGTAAGGTCGGCGGCGTTTCCGATGAGCCGCCGCAACAACCTCGATCGCTGCGTGACGTGCCGGATGCACGAGACCCTGTGCATCTGCGCCCTCGTGCCGCGGCTCGAGACCCGCACGCGGCTCGCTCTGCTGCTGCACTACCGCGAGGTCCCCAGGCCGACGAACACCGGCCAGCTCGCGGCGCGGTGCTTACCGCGGAGCACGATCGAGGTGATCGGCGACCAGGAGCGCCGTGCGGAGCTTCCGAAGTTCGAGGCGCACGAGCAGCCCTTGCTCCTGTATCCCGCCGCGGACGCAGTCTCGATCGAGGAGTACGCGAACAGCGACCGCCCGGTCGTGCTGATCGTTCCTGACGGCTCGTGGCGGCAAGCCCACAAGATGCGAAAGCGGATCCCCGGCCTCTCCGCCGTTCCGTGCGTGATCCTCCCCGAGGCGGGCCGGACCGAGTACCGACTTCGTGCGGAGCACCACGCCGGTGGACTCGCGACCTTCGAGGCGATCGCACGCGCACTGCGGATCCTCGAGGGCGACGCGGGTCCGGCTACCGAGTCGGCGCTGATGAACGTCTTCCGCATCATGGTCGAGCGGACGCTCTGGCTGCGCGGCACGATTCCCGACCGGGAGGTCACCGACGGTGTTCCGCAGGCCGCGATCGACCACAATCCGCGCAACCGACCGGCGACCCGCGGGTCCCGTCCGCCTTCGCGCTGACGGACCGGTCTCGCCTTCGTCTAGCTGGCCGGGGCTCGCGCCGCGAACAGGTTCATGCCCAAGTGGGGGCGATGAACGTCTCGAGCGGTCTCGACCGCGTGATCGGCTGGCTGAAGTGGCCGGTCGCGTTCATCAGCCTCATCTTCTTGCCGGGGATGTTCTACGCGCTGTCGTTCGTGGCGCGCGACATCGCCCGCCGTCCGGGTGCGCTGGTGCCGCTGCTCGTCGGTGCTGGTGCGTTTCTGGTCCTGTGGCTCGTGCTGTTGCTGCCCAAGACGTCGCGGCACTACATCGTGACTCTCGAGCACGAGCTGACGCACATCCTGTTCTCGCTGCTCACGCTGCATCGGGTCGGCGGCGTTCGTGCTTCGCTCGTCGGTGGCGGTCACGCGCGCTACGAGGGACGCGGAAACTGGCTGATCGCGATCGCTCCGTTCGTCGTTCCCGTGTTCTCGTTGATCGTCGTCTTGATCGCCGGCTGGGTCGACCGGCCGCGCCTGATCTCCGGGGTGCTCGGCTTCACGCTGACGTGGAACGTGGTCGCGAACTGGGCGACCGCACATCGCCACCACGGCGATCACCGCGAGGCGGGACGCATCTTCTCGTTCCTGTTCGTCACCTGCGCAAGCCTGTTGTTGCTCGGGCTCGTCCTCGCGTACGCGACCCAGGCACGCTCGCTCACCGGCCATCTCGATCATGTCGCCGGACCAACCCGGGCGTTCTTCGCGTGGATCGTGAACCTGCTCGACCCGAGCTGAGGCCCTTCGATTAGCGGCAAGAACTTCAGCTGCCGCGGAAGCCTCGGGCTCGCGGCCTCGCATGCTTCGAAGACCCGCGTTTCCGGCTCCAGCTCGCGTGCGGCGCGGGCATGTGAGCGCTAGCGTCGGGCCATGCCCGTCTACGAGATTGCCCAGTTCGAGATCCGGCCTGACGCCCGCACTCGCGCCGAGCGCGCGATGCACGAGTTCGCGAATTACGTGCGTGCCGAGTTGCCCGACACGTCGTGGACGACGTATCGCGATCCAGGTGCCCCGGCGCACTACATGGCGGTGACGGTCAATGTCAGTCCCGCAGCCCGCACACGTCAGCGCAATGCTCCGGGGACGCAGGCGTTTCTCGCCGCGATCGAGCCGCTCCTGGACCGCGCGATCTCGATCACAGACTGCGAGCTGGTGACGTCGAGCGATCTGGCGCGCCGGCCCAAGGGCCGCTAGCAAATGTCTCCACGCAGATGGCGATCACCGCCCCCGTAGCCGGGGTATCCTGTCGAGGCCCACATGGCCGAGGACGAGAAGGAAAAAACGGCGTTCTTCCAGGCGCCGTTCACCCAGCGGAAGCAATCCGGGACCACGGATGCCGTGCTGGTTTCGATCTATCCATCGGGATCCACGATGGGTCGGAGGTTCGCGCTGACCAAGCCCGAGCACTCGGTGGGCCGCCACGAGGACAACGACATCGCACTCGAGGGCGAGGGTCTGTCCCGGCGTCACGCGCGCATCTACCGCGACGATCTCGGCTGGTGGATCGAGGACATGCAATCGACAAACGGCACCCATGTCAACGATCACAAGATCACGCGCAAGCAGCTCGAGGATGGTGACCTCGTGCGATGCGGAGTTGCGATCTGCAAGTTCCTGACGGGCGACAACATCGAGTCCGCCTATCACGAAGAGATCTACCGGATGTCGATCATGGACGGCCTCACCGGCGTCCACAACAAGCGCTACTTCATGGAGTACCTCGAGCGCGAGCTGGCGAGCTCGGCGCGCCAGAAGACTCCACTCTCGCTGATCATGATCGACATCGATCACTTCAAGAAGATCAACGACACGCACGGACACCTCGCGGGGGACGCCGCGCTCAAGGAGATGTGCGCCCGCCTGAAGCCGCGGATCCGAACGACCGATCTGCTCGCTCGCTACGGCGGTGAGGAGTTCGCCGTCGTGTTGCCAGCGACTGACCTCGATGGCGCGATGCTGTGTGCGGAGGTGCTGCGCGACATGATCGCGGAGCGGCCATTCACGTACGACGCGATCCAGATCCCCGCGACGATCAGCCTCGGGGTCGCGACGGTCGATCATGCGGCACCGGGCACCGCGACCGAGCTGATCGGGCGCGCCGACCTCAATCTGTACGAAGCGAAGCGCTCCGGCCGCAACCGCGTCGTCGGCTGAACGCTTCAGGCCTCGCCGGTGCGCAGAAACCGCGCCGCGGTGGTCGCCGTCAGCTTGAAGTTCGGGTGCGTGCGCCCGCTACGGATCAGCTCGTTCGTGCGCTCGTCGTACGCCGCGACGATCGCGTGCGGATCGTCATCGTCCGGAACGATGTCGAGATCGATCCGGATCCGGCGACCGTCGTCCGCATAGGACAGCGTGCGATGCAGGCGAGCGCGGGCGACCTGCTCGTGGCGAAGCAGCACCTCGGTGACGGTCTTGACCAGCGTGTGAAACGCGCTGTGGTCGAGCGGCTTGGGGTTCTTCTTGTCGCGCCCCATGGTCCACGGCGTCACGAGCGCCGGCTCGGAGTCGCCTCGCCGGGTCATCTCGACGGCCCAGCCATCGTCATCCTCGTTCTTCAGGACCCGGGCGATCCAGCCGTCCTTCTTCCACAACCGCGGGTCGGAGATCTCGTCGGCAGGAGCGTCGCTCATGGCGCGAGCATGCACCCGACGCCTGACATCAGCGGGCGAAGTGCTCGAGCGTACGGTCCACGGTGAGCAGGAACGCGCGGATCGACTTGTCGAGCGCCGGTACCGGCGTGTCCTCGAGCCGGGTGTGCGAGATCCCCGGGCTGCTCATCGCGAACACCATGGCCGTCGGCACGACCGCAGCCATCTCGGCCGCATCGTGGAGGGGCCCCGACGGCAGCTCGGGAGCACTGCCCGTGACCTCCTTGATCGATGCGCGCACGAGCTTCATCAGCGTCTCGTCGAACAACCGCGGCGTGATGTGGAGGAGCGGGCTCCACGTGACCTTGACGAGGTGCTTCTTCGCCGCCTTCTGGGATGCGCGCTGCGAATCCGCGAGCATGCGCTTCAGGACCTTGGCATCGAGAGCCCGCAGATCGATCGAGATCTCGGTCGACCCGGGCACCGCGGTGACGAAGTTGGGCTCGACCTTGACGACACCGCAGGTCGCGACGACCCGCGTGCGCGGGGTCTTGCCGGAGTACTTGATGCTGATCTCGCGGCACGCGAGCGCGAACTCTGCCGCCGCGAGGAACGCGTCCTTGCGGAGATGGATCGGTGCGGCGCCCGAGTGTGCCGCCTGGCCGATGAACCTCAGGTTGTAGCGCTCCACGCCCATCGTCCCGAGCACGACACCGACCGGCTTCTTCATCGCCTCGAGCACTGGCCCCTGCTCGATATGCAGCTCGAGGTAGGCGACGGCGTCGAGCGTGTCGAAGTACCCGCGCGCCGTTTGCATCCCGTCGAGCGTGATCCCGTTCTCGGCGAGCGCATCGGGCAGCTTGACGCCCTGGCGATCGACGAGGTGCGCGAGCTCGGTCTCGGCATCGAGCGCGCCGGCCGATGCGGCGGACCCCATCAGGCTGCGGCCGAATCGCGCGCCCTCCTCGTCCGCCCAGTCGACGAGG
>JACCQV010000235.1 GCA_013813945.1 Deltaproteobacteria bacterium
TCCCGGTGCGCACGCGCGGCGGGACCGGGACGACCCAGCCCTCGGCGAACGCGCGCTCCGCGATCGCCTTCTCGATCGCCTCGATCGTGACCGCCCCGGGGCGTATGGATCCATTCGCGCCCGCGTCCTGAGGGCGCGAATCACCCTGCGCCGCGGGGCCCCCTTGTGGGGGGGCGTTGTCGATCGCGAGCACGCACGAGCCCTCGCACGGCGCGGGACAGAGCCGGCCCGTGAACTCCGGGAAGTCATTGGTCGCGGCGAGCCGCTTGTGCGCGTCGTGCCAGCGATCCTTCCAGACCAGATCGGCGAAGTCGGGGATCGGATTGCCTAGCGGACAGCCCTGCGTGCAGAACGGCACGCCGCAATCCATGCAGCGGCCGGCCTGGGTACGCAGGACATCTTCCTCGAGCGGACCGTGAGGACCTTCGACCTCGCGCCAGTCGTGGACGCGCTCGGAGACGGCGCGCTTCTTCGGTAGCAGGCGCGACCACTCGATGAAGCCGGTCGGCTTGCCCATTACTTCTTGCCTCCACCGACGAGGTGCAGCCCCGTGGGGCGGCGACCCGCCGCGCGCCGCGCCTGCAACACGCGCTTGTAGTCAGTCGGCATCACCTTGACGAACCGCGCGACGAGGTGCTCCCAGTTGTCGAGCACGCGGCGGCCGAGCGGGCTGCCGGTGAACCGTACGTGATCCTCGACGAGCCCGTGCACCAACCACATGTCGCTCTCGTCGATCACGGACTCGAGCTCGACCATGTCGTGGTTGCACCGCGCACGCAGCGCCTGTGCGGGATCGAACACGTACGCGACTCCGCCGCTCATGCCGGCCGCGAAGTTGCGGCCGACCGGGCCGAGCACGACGACCACGCCGCCGGTCATGTACTCGCAGCCGTGATCTCCGACGCCCTCGACGACGGCACGCGCACCGGAGTTGCGGACGGCGAACCGCTCTCCGCCGAGACCGGACGCGAACAGGTCACCTGCCGTCGCGCCGTAGAGCGCCACGTTGCCGATGATCACGTTGTCGTGCGGCGCGAACCGCGCGGTCGCCGGTGGATAGACCACGATGCGCCCGCCCGACATGCCCTTGCCGATGTAGTCGTTCGCATCGCCGCACAGCTCGAGCGTCACACCGGGTGCGAGGAACGCACCGAAGCTCTGCCCGGCGGAACCGGAGAGCCGCACGGTGATCGACCCATCGTTCAGGCCGCGCGCGCCATGGCGACGTGCGATCTCGCCGGACAGCAGGGTCCCGACCGCCCGGCGCGAGTTGTCGATCGGCAGCGCGAGCTCGACGGAGCGCCCACCCACGAGGGCGGGCTCCGCGCGTCGGATCAGATCATGATCGACGTGATCCGAAAGATCCCACGGTTGCGCGGCAGCGAACCGGCGTGCGCCTTCCTTCGGGGGCGCGAGCATCGCACTCAGATCGATCAGCTTGCCCTTCCAGTGATCGGTCCGCTTCGGCCGCAGCCGCTCGACCGCACCGACGATCTCGTCGAGCGAGCGGACCCCGAGTGATGCGAGGTGCGTGCGCACGCCCTCGGCAACGAACATGAAGTAGTTGATGACGTCCTCCGGCGTGCCGGTGAACTTTTCGCGGAGCGCCGGATCCTGCGTCGCGATTCCGACGGAGCAGGTGTTGAGGTGGCACTTGCGCAGCATCATCGCAGCCGGTCGCGATGAGCGACGCGGTCGCCATCCCGAACTCCTCCGCGCCGAGCAGGGTGGCGACGATGACGTCGCGCGAGGTGCGCAGCCCACCATCGACTTGCAGCCGCACTCGATCGCGCAGCCGGTTCGCGACGAGCACCTGCTGCGTCTCGGCGAGGCCGAGCTCCCACGGCAGGCCCGCGCGCTTGATGCTCGAGAGCGGCGCCGCACCGGTGCCTCCCTCGTAGCCCGCGATCACGACTGCACCCGCGCGCGCCTTCGCGACGCCTGCTGCGATCGCGCCGATGCCGACCTCACTGACCAGCTTGACGCTGACGCGCGCCGCGGGATTGACGGCCGACAGATCGTAGATCAGCTGCGCGAGATCCTCGATCGAGTAGATGTCGTGGTGCGGCGGCGGCGAGATCAGGGTCACGCCGGGCGTCGACCAGCGCACGCGAGCGATCCGCTCGTCGACCTTGGCGCCCGGCAGCTGACCACCCTCGCCCGGCTTCGCGCCCTGGGCGACCTTGATCTGGAGATCCTCCGCATTGACCAGGTAGTGCGTCGTGACGCCGAACCGACCGGATGCGATCTGCTTGATCGCGCTCCGCCGCGAATCCCCGTTGTCGTCGAGCTCGAAGCGGTGCGGCTCCTCGCCACCCTCACCGGAGTTCGACTTCGCGCCGATCCGGTTCATCGCGATCGCCAGGGTCTCGTGCGCCTCTGCGCTGATCGATCCGAACGACATCGCCCCGGTCACGAAGCGCTTGACGATCTCCGATGCCGGCTCGACCTCGTCGCGGGCGATCGGTGTAGTACCGGGGACGACCTCGAGCAGCCCACGCAGTGTGATGAGCGCGGCGTCCTCGTCATCGCACAGCCGCTCGTACTCGGCGAAGCGGGCCTGATCCTGCTGGCGAACCGCCGCCTGGAGCGTCGCGATGGTCGCCGGGTTCCACTTGTGCGGCTCGCCGCGGCGTCGCCATTGATAGAGGCCGCCGACGGGAAGCTCGTCCGCGATCACCGCGGCGGTGCTGCCGAAGCCGCGATCGTGGCGCTCGAGCGCCTCGCGGCCCAGCTCGGCCAGGCCGATGCCACCGATCCGCGACGGCGTGCCCGTGAAGTGCCTCTCGACCATTCCGCCGTCGAGTCCGACCGCCTCGAACATCTGTGCGCCGCGATAGCTCTGGATGGTCGAGACACCCATCTTCGACATCACCTTGAGCAGGCCCTCCTCGATCGCGTGGAGGTAGCGGGCGATCGCCGCGTCCACGGGACCAGGCACGCGGCCGAGCGTGACGAGGTCACGCACGATGTCGAGAGTGAGGTACGGATTGACCGCTGCCGCTCCGTAGCCGATCAGGAGGGCGACGTCATGGATCTCGCGAACGTCGGCGGTCTCGACCACGAGGCCGGCCTGCATGCGCGTGCCCTCGCGGACGAGGTGCTGCTGCACCGCCGACAACCCGAGTAGCGCAGGGATCGCGACGTGTGCCGCATCCACGCCACGGTCCGAGAGGATCAGAACGTTGTGACCGTCATCGATCGCGATCTCGGCAGCGCGACGCAGCCGGGCGATCGCCGCGGCGAGGCCGTCCTCGCCATCGGCGACTGGATAGACCATGGAGAGCGTGATCGGCTCGAACACACCCTCGTGCGTCGAGCGAATTCGCGCGAGGTCCGCGTTGTCGATCACGGGGCCGCGGAGCCGGAGCTGGTGGCACTGCTCGGGTGTCTCGTCGAACGTATTGCCGTCGGGACCCATCGTGGTCTCGAGGGACATCACGAGCGACTCGCGGATCGGATCGATCGGCGGGTTCGTGACCTGCGCGAACAGCTGATGGAAGTACGCCGACAGGTTCGGCGCCTGGTCCGACAGGACGGCGAGGGGCGTATCGGTGCCCATCGATCCGATCGGCTCCTTGCCGCCGATCGCCATGGGTTCGATCACGAGGTTGATGTCCTCGTCCGTGAAGCCGTGCGCACGCGCGAGCTTCATCAGATCCTCACCGGTGTGGACCTCGGGTGGCGGGCCCGCGTCGAGCTCGCTCATCTCGAAGACGTTCTTGTCGAGCCACTTGCGATACGGGAACCGACCCGCGACATCGCGCTTGAGCTCGGCATCGTCGACGATCCGGCCCTCGGCGGTGTCGACCACGAACATCATGCCGGGCTGCAGCCGGCCCTTGCTGCGCACGCGCTCCGGCGGCACGTCGATGACGCCCGTCTCGGACGCGAGGATCACGCGATCATCGGTCGTGATCGTCCAGCGTGCTGGGCGCAAGCCGTTGCGATCGAGCGTCGCGCCCACGAGCTGGCCATCGGAGAACACGATCGCGGCCGGTCCGTCCCACGGCTCCACCAGCGACGAGGCGTAGCGATAGAACGCCTTGCGGTCCTCGTCCATCGCGCTGTTGCCCTCCCACGCCTCGGGAATCATCATCATCATCGAGTGGGGCAGGGTTCGCCCGCCGAGCGTCAGCAGCTCGACCATGTTGTCGAACTGCGCCGAGTCACTCTTGCCCGGGACGATGATCGGGAACAGACGTTCGAGGCCGCCGTGGAACTTGGCGCTCTTGAGCTGGCTACGTC